>CAKZTD010000125.1 GCA_937921595.1 uncultured Saprospiraceae bacterium | reverse complement strand
TTGGTAACCGAGCCAATCCCAAATACCGTATGCTCATCTACAAGTAATGATTTTTCTACATCTCGAAAACCGAATCCTTTTGAATAAATGGTTTTTCCATCTTTGACAACTGCAATGGCTAATCCTGCAGCGTGATAATCTGACATTAGTTTTTGGACTTCTGTATCTAATCCTTTAAGTCGGTTATCAGTTTTTGAAGATTGTCCAAAAAGATTAAAGGTGACCATTAGAATGATCAAGGTGCTTTTTATTGTTTTCATGATTCTTTTTTTAATAATATTACTACTCGCCAGGACTTATTTTATTAAACACAAATCTACCCCTACTTAATAAACCCTCTATTTCTCCATCTTTATCTGTACGAAATTTAATTTCAGTTTCTGATTCTAAATCAATAAAATCTAAGGTTCCAAAAGGGGTCAACATAAAGCGTTTCGTAGAGTAATCTCCTGGAGCAACATAAACTAATTGGGCATCATTGAGGACAACTTCAACCCTATAAGCAGGACGTTCACTCCAGGCATAAACTCCAACAAATTTTTCTAATTCGTTTGCGGAAAGCTTTGGGGAATCAATGATACGCGGAACTCTAATTCCCCAATTATAAAAAGCAGAAACACCTCTAACAAATTCATTACCTAATACTCCTCCATTATCACCATTACTCATGACGATCACCGCATCTCCTCTATTTACAAATGCCGTAAAATCTGCTTTAAAACCTTTGTTACTTCCATCATGGGTAATTCGAAGTGATTCTTTTTCTCCTTTCACTATGGGACCTAAGCCCCAATCATCCATATGCTTTGATAGCATCTTCCCAATGGTTTCCTTGGATAAAAGACCATTCGCTTTTCCAGCATATATATTTTGTACAGCAATACAGTACTTCGCATAATCGCTTGGCGTTGTCCATAAACCACCAGGTGCTTTTTCCGGATAATTATGCCATCCGCCATTAATTACCTGGCCTTCATTTGTATGAGCTGAGCTTACATTTTTATAAACCGCTCTATTCAATGGTTGTTGATAAGTGCTACTGGTCATGCCTAATGGTCTCAATATTTCTTTCTCCATATAAATTTCAAATGACACTCCAGACAGATCTTCTATGACTTGTTGAAGAATAACATATCCACCTCCCGAGTATCTTCTTTCTGATCCAGGAACATTCGACACAACTACCTTTGATGTATTTCCTTCACCATTTAACACCTGCGTCGTTGTTGGGATTTGCTCTGATTGAGTATAACCGTCAAATCCATTATCATCTATACCTGATGTATGTGTCAACAATCTTCTGATCGTAACTTTTTCATTTTTTGTAAATTTGTTTTCTTCAATTTTCCAGCTTTTTAGATATTGATTGACATCTGTATCTAAATCCAACCTTCCATTCTCAACTAGCTTGAGTATTCCAAGCGCGCTGATCGGTTTACTTATTGATGCGGCTTGAAAAAGCGTGTTTTCATTTAACTCAGATTTATTGTTTGCATCAAGGACTCCATATGTTTTTGCCCAATGCAACTTTCCGTCTTTAATGACCGCCACACTAAAGCCTGGAACATTATAATACTTCATTCTATCTAAAACGTTATATGTTTTAAACGGATCACCTTTTATTTGAATTCCTCCCAATAGATTATTTTCAATCGCATTGATTTCAATATCTAATGGCTGGGCTTTCATGTCTATATGACTAACACAAGAAGTTGTTATAAAAAGTAGAAAGAGCAATAGGGGATTTGAATATTTCATGTTTTTTATTTTAAAATTATAAATATTGAACCCTTTACTTCCCGGAAGTTTTCTTCGTAAACATTTTATGAATGATCGTCCAATTTCCTTCTATTTTCAATAACATAAAATAATCAATATATGGAGTCGTACTTTTCGAATGTGAGATTTCAACTTTAGCAACAGCTGCATTATTCTCATAATCTATAGAAAGGATTTTTCCAGATTCTCCAGTCGGCTGACCTTCTTTGGTATCTTTAATATATTCTACTCCGGTCCATGTTGCCATTTTTTTATCCTTTCCAACGTAGTATAAATTTAAGTCTGGATGGAATACTTTTTTCAATCGATCAGGTTGTCCATTTGTTGAGCCTTCGATGTAATCGGTTAATGCTAGAGTAATTAATTCTGTTTCTGTTTGAGCATTTAGGGTTTGGATACTGAACCAGACCAAGAGAAGAACGAATACATTTTTCATAGTTTTTTAGTTTTAATATTATTAATTTATTTCCAAGTTAAGTAAAGAAATATTTAAATTCTCGAATAGTATAAGTACACCGATTTACCGTATACGTATAATTTCAAGCTTTAATTCAAAAGCATTCATAGACACTTATCGACTATACTTATACTATCTAGTATCCTTTTTCTAAGATTATGTATCTTTAGTTGATGCGAACATTTACAAGACATGCCTTATTTTGGCTTATCATTTATATAGTATGGACTTATATGAAATCCTCTGGGGTTCATTATTCAAAATTCTTGTTGATCAATCTTTTGAATGTAGCCATCTACATGACCGCTTATTACAGCCTAAAACATATTCTAATTCCTAAGCTTTTCGATCGAGGGAAACTCGTTCTTTTTACAATAAGCTTACTCCTATCTACTTTCATTTTTTATACTATTTGGAGAACAGCAGGAATTTTATGGATAGATGAATTAAGAGGAATCAACTATAGTAAAAAGTACATGAGTGCTGTTGACTACTTGACTCAAACTGTACAATTTTACTCTCCCGCTATGGTATTACTAGCTTGGGAATCTCATCTGGAACGCAAGAAAGAACAAGCTCGGATTCAACAATTAGAGAAGGAAAAATTAAGCACTGAACTGAAATTTCTTAAAGCACAACTCAATCCGCATTTCCTTTTCAACACCCTCAATAATCTTTATTCTTATGTTGTAACAAGCTCTCCCAAAGCACCAGATATGATTTTGCGTTTGTCAGGTATTTTAGATTATGTTTTGTATAAAAGTCAAAACCAATCGGTCCCTTTAAAAGAAGAGCTTAACGCAATTGAAAATTTTATTGCTTTAGAAAAAATCCGCTATGGTGATCGCCTGCAGATTGACTTTAATCAAATTGGAGACTCGTCCGTTCCTGTTTCACCTTTGCTCTTACTTTCTATTGTTGAAAATGCATTTAAGCATGGAGCCAGCGGAGACATTGACACTCCAAAGATTACGATTGACATAGCAGCAGAATATACTTTTATAAAATGTAAGGTTTGGAATACCAAGAGTAAATATCAAGGAGAAATAAATGACGATTACAAAGAAGGAATTGGACTTTCTAATATAAAAAGACAACTCAATCTCGTTTACCCAGATCAACACCATCTTAACATTGATGATCAGGAGCAAACATTTAGCATAGATCTTAAAATAAATCTAGTCAATGAATAAAATCCGCTGCTTACTTATCGATGACGAACCACCAGCAATAGAGCTTTTGGAAAAGTACGCTAGTATGATCGATCAATTAGATGTTGTTGGAAAAAGTTACAGCGCAGTAAAAGCTTTCGACATGCTAAAAAGCCAAACAGTCGACCTGATGTTTGTAGATATTCGGATGCCGGTACTCAATGGAATTGATTTTATAAAAACATTAAAACATCCTCCAGCAATAATTATCACGACTGCTTATAGAGAATATGCACTTGACGGTTACGATTTGGACATCATTGATTATTTGCTCAAGCCGATTGCTTTTGATCGTTTTTTAAAAGCGGTAGATCGATATAGAAACCGATCAACAAATCCAGCACTTGAATCAAAACCTGCACTTGAAGACACAGATCATATTTTCATTAACATCAATCGAACACATCATAAATTGATGCTCAAAGACATCCTCTACATTGAAAGTCTTAAAGACTATGTTCGAATTCATACCACCCAAGACCGATTGGTTGTAAAAGGAAACATTGGTTCTTTTATGAAAAAACTACCGCCGGATCGATTCGTAAGAATCCACCGTTCTTATGCAATTGCCTTGGCTTATATCAAATCCTATAACCAAAGTGAAATTGACATCAATGGAAACAAATTACCTGTTGGTACTAGTTATCGAGATGAATTGAAATTGCGTTTTAAATAAAGACTACTTCTTTTCTTTCTTCCACATGTCCTCATCCAATCCTTTGATAATTTTCAAAGCGTTTTTATAATATAGTTTTTCTAAAATATGATCCGACAAATCCAGTCCATACATTTTCAAAAAAGCATGATATCGTTTGTAATAAGGAAAATACTCATCATCGGATTCTAAAACTCTAAAGTAGGTTGGATACTCTTTAGGTTTATAAGAATCTTTTCCAAACAAAACCCGATCCTGATACTTCTCAAAAAAGCGATTCGCCATCCGAGGTTGACGACCAAGTTCAGCAATTACTGCTCCGATTTCTACATACATATTTGGCATCTCGTCTAGCAAGGTTCCAAGTTTTTTCAAATCATTCGGATACCATCCCATATGCGCTGCAATGAAAGTCGTGTTTGGATGTTTTTTAAAAATATTATGTTGCTCGCCGATGATCGTTTCCCAAGATGCAGGATTGTCATCGCTACGTTTTCGATTGGGGCGAAGTTTTAACTCTAACCATCGTTCGTTATTTTCGTCATGCGGTGACCAGAAAGATCTAGGGTCGGCTGAGTGAATTAAAATAGGCATTCCAAGTTCACCACAACGTTCAAAAATCGGAGCAATTCTAGGGTCATCAATCTTAATTCGGTTACCCGCAGCATCCTGATTCGTCATCCCTTGACTTTTATAAATCTTCAATCCTTTGGCGCCATTTTCATAATCAAAATTAATTTGCTTAAGCGTCTCCGTTGTCCAATCTGGTTCGTCGATACTCCGCAATTCTATATTGGTAAACAAAACAATCCGGTCTTCGTATCCATACTTTTTGATATTGTCCATCATTAGTTTCAAACGCTCCCCTCCCCTACCACTGAGATTGACAACGACCTGCATATTCATCGTATCCATCTGTCGGATCAATAAATCTAAATCTTGTTCTGCCATTCTCCAGTGATGACTATGGACATCTACAAATGGAAATCTTGCATGTGTTACCGGAGTTTCTGGAACAACTAAGGTCGACGGTGGATCGTATGCTTCGAAATCCATTTTGACGGTATCGATGTCGTCTTGGGCTTGGATGAAAATGAAGAAGAATAGGAGTAGAAATGTTATGTTTATTTTCATTGTTATTGTTTTTTATGGATTAATCGGACACGGATTAGCTTGGGTTTAAAACACGGATTTTCACGGAGCGCTTTAATGAATTATACGAAGGAAATGATAAATAATTACAAATTCAAACTTAAGTTCAATTCATGTCTTGCATGGGGCGTTTTACTCTTTTAAAAAATCAAGACTTCATGCCTTTCGAATTCTATTTTTCATCAGCGCTCAAAAACGAATCATAAATCAGCTGATGGATATCCGGTCGAACATTCAGCTGATAAATTTTTCGATTTTCACGAGTCGGATATACACGATTGGAAAAGAAAATATAAATCAAGTCATGCTCTGGATCAACCCAAGTAAAAGTGCCAGTATAACCAGAGTGGCCATAAGACGAAGGGCTCGCATCTTTGGCAACGGAGCTTTTTTGCGGATGATATTCAATCAAAGGTTTATCAAAACCTAGGCCTCGACGATTGCCTTCTTCGCAATAATGGCAAGTAGTAAACTCTTTGACAGAGGCCGCTGCAATCAAACGTTCTCCACCATAGGTTCCTTCGTTGAGATATAATTGCATCAGTTTAGCTAGGTCATTTGCAGAACCAAACAATCCTGCATTTGCAGAAACGCCTCCCATCATCGCAGCTCCTTCATCATGTACTTTTCCATGGATTTGAACCTTTCTAAAAAAGGTGTCATTTTCAGTGAGGACAATTCGATTTAAAGGAAAGTGATCATCCGGATTGTACGTAATCGTCGAAGCTCCAATTGGCTGATAGAAAGTCTTTTTGAGATAGATTTCAAAATCTTCATTGACTAGTTCTGAAACTATTTCCGGCCAAAGGTAAAAAGCCAAACCTGAATAAACGTAACCTGATTTTTCATTGAGCGGTGATTCTTTGATCGCTTTGTAAATTTTCTTTTTATACTTCCGATGCAGATACAAATGATCCGTAACTTTGGTTGGAAAGCGTCGAGATTTTCGTTTTTTAAAAGTACGCCATTTGTATTTCCCGTTCTTCTTAATCGTACTTCTCCAGTAAGGAATCCAGGGTTTTAGTTTTGCATTATGGGCCAAAATAGAACGGATTGGTAGGTTTGCTTTATTTGTATTTTTAAACTTTGGAAAATATTTTCCGAGTGGATCATCTAAAGACACTTTGCCTTCTCCATGTAATTTCATCAGCGCAGGTAATGCAGA
Organism: uncultured Saprospiraceae bacterium; assembly: GCA_937921595.1. Classification (GTDB taxonomy): domain Bacteria; phylum Bacteroidota; class Bacteroidia; order Chitinophagales; family Saprospiraceae; genus JAHDHW01. Next base: position 14,408 of record CAKZTD010000125.1, on the reverse strand, counting down.
TGTCACTTTCGTTACGGATGCAAAATCGTAAATATCGTTTAGTGCAACTGCTTGTTTTTGATCGTAGGTATGATGTCCCCAAGATTTATGAAAGATTACTTTTTGATTTTTGGCAATGATGATCTGGCAACCTGGAAAAGCTCCTGAGTCAATGGCCATCTTTACAATAGGATCTATTTTTTCATTTAAAACATTTCGATCCATTCCTACTGATTCTGGAGGAGCATACCCCAGGCGCAAATTCCCTTTCAAAGTAAATCCGTTTCCTTTTTTAAAAGAGTTAGTTAAATCTTCTGAAAGTGTATTTCTAATATCAATTCCTCCGAAAAGAGTTTGAACTGCCAAAGATTGTTGTAACTTCGTACGGCCACTTACATACAATAAGTGGCTGCATTTTGAGAAGTCAATTGTAGATTTTTGAAATTCACTTTCGGAACCATAGACAAGAGTTATTATATTTTCTTGGCTAAGCGCTTTTTCTAAAAGATCAGTTTTCTTTTCATTTAAATAAAATGAAGAAAGATCTATCGATACAATAATTATCCCTGATGAATTGACATATGTGCTTAATATAGCTTCAACTTCAAAAGCATGACTTTCGACGGGATAATACAAATCCATCAAAGCTGGAAGTTCTCTTAAGTTTTCATTATAAAAATGATTAATTTTAAAAACATCTTCACCTAGAAGAGGAATTTTAGCTTTTTCATTTTTCAACAAAAAAAGTGACGATTTAGCTTTTTCATAAGCATCAACACTTGCGGTAAAATCATGTTGAGCACTTACCCCTAAGCTCCAAAAAAACAGTAGACTTGCAATAAAATATTTCATGTTGTGGCCTATTAAGTTATTAGACGAAACCCGCCTGCACCGCGATCGGACAGGTTATCAATAAGTTATGATCTTAAAAAAAATCAGTCAATTGAACAAAATACTATCTTTAAACTACATCTCCCAATTTATAATTGTTTCGATTGCATTATTGTCGAGTGCTTGTGGGGGGCCAAAAGGCGCTAAAATTTCAAAACTCCCTACTTATCAACAATTGGTAGAAACATCTCCAATTTTCGAAAAAAGCTTTACCGGTTTTATGCTTTTCGATCCTTCCTCCGAAGCGGTTCTCCATGCTAAAAACGCAGACCGATATTTTACTCCAGCTTCGAATACAAAAATTTTTACATTATACACCAGTTTACAAATACTTGGCGATTCGATGCCTGCGATTCGATACATTGAATCCGGAGACTCCCTTATCTTCTGGGGAACGGGCGATCCTTCTTTGAAACATCCTTATCTCGCATCTAATAATCGCGTTATCGATTTTTTAAAAAATAGTGATAAACAATTATTTTTCACTTCAGAAAACTTCAAAGACAGTCGATTTGGAGCGGGTTGGTCTTGGGATGATTACTACTATTCTTTTCAACCCGAAAAATCTGCATTCCCTTTTCATGGAAACATCATCAAAGTAGATAAAACCAAAGACGATCCATACTTCCGAGTTGAGCCAGGTTATTTTTCTGATAGCTTTTCTAAAAACAACAAAGTAAAAGGAAGAAGTTTAAAACGTATTTCGGATTATAATATTTTTGAATATAATGAGGCTGCTCAGAGTCGAAGTTATACGAATGACCACCCCTTTATCTACTCGGATCAATTAGCCGTCAATTTACTAATTTCGGAAATAGGGAAAAACATTAGTATTCTTACTGAGCCAATAAATTTACCCGACGATGCAAAAGTGATTTATAGTTACCCTGTTGATTCTATTTATAAACGATTGATGCAAGAGAGTGATAATTTCATTGCGGAGCAATTGCTTTTAACTTGCGGTGATAAAATGTTTGGAGAGATGAATACCAATCAGGTGATTCAATTTGCAAAAGACAGTTTGCTTCAGAATTTCCCCGATGAACCAATCTGGCGAGATGGTTCAGGGCTTTCAAGGTATAATCTTTTCACACCAAGAACCATTGTTCATTTACTAAATCTATTGCATCAACAAATTCCTCAAGAGAGGCTTCTTGATCTTTTTCCTGCTGGTGGTATTTCTGGTACGATTGAAGATTGGTATGGAAATAAAACGAAGCCTTATATTTTTGCAAAAACAGGCACCTTAAGTAACAACCATTGCCTAAGTGGCTACCTGATTACGTCCAGTGGAAAGACTTTGATTTTTAGTTTTATGCACAATAATTTTAAAGGGAGATCGAAACCTTTCAAACAGGAAATGGAGAAGATTTTATGGGATATTTATTTGAATAATTGATTTATGATTTTTTCGGTTTATCAGATTTATCATCTTCCAATTTCATTTCCGAATAATGACGATAAACCGTATTGATAAAGCTAAGAATCATACCTAATCCAATCAGGATATAAAAAATCGTAAAGAGTTTCCCTGTATCTGTCTGAGGTGAAAAATCTCCATAGCCAATTGTTGTCAAAGTGATCACTGAAAAATAAAGACTATCAATCCAACTCCAACCTTCAATGAGGTGATAAAAAGTACTTCCAATCCCCAATATCACCATTGAGGTAATTAGCAAATCCCGATACTCTTTGTCTTTGATAAAAGAAATTATGCTTTTAAAAAAAATCATATTATTTCATTTTGTATTAAGTCCGCCAGTCAGGGCTAAAATATTATTTCTCCCTTTGCTCCAAGTTATAAAAAAGCGGCAAAAGGGACTTTATTCATACTTTTCAAAACTCATTCGTATAAAGTATCAAGCAAAGCCCAATTGCTTGAATACAGTCATCCTATCAAATACCTGAGTGTGTCCATTTATCTTATTTTCTTTAAAATGATAGATGGTCATGCCATTGGTTTTTATCGCTTTATTGGTTGGTGGAAATTCTCCAATGCTTCCCTTATTCGTCCCCGTTAATATCCAAGTAATTGCAACATGATTTTCTTCTTCTATGGCAGATTGAATATCGAAATTCATATCCGGAAAAGAGCCAAAAGAAAACATTAAGCGTTCTTCAAATTCTTTATGGGTCAAAGTTTTTCCTTCCCAAGGATCTGCGACATCGAGGTGAATCGTATATGCTGAATGAATGTATTTTTCTATTTGTTCCATCTCTTTATTATTCCAAACATCTTGCATGAATGATTTTAGGAATTGGGTTTTGTTCATTTGATTTTGTCTTTTTTCATCACATAAGTCTACGATTCACAGACTCACCCTGCCAACGATTTCTTATTGAATTATTAAAAAATATTTCTTACTTGACCACTACTATTCGCTCGATATAATTGGTGCTTTCATTTTTAAATACTAAAATATAATTCCCTTGAGACAAACCGGAAACATCTACTTGTTGATTTCCTGAAGACACTTCTTTTTGGAACATGACTCTTCCTTGGATATCAAAAATATTTAATTGTCCTTCCGTTGGAAAATCAACCTCAAAAGTATTCGCTGTTGGATTTGGAAAAACCTTTAATTGATTTTCGGCAAACTGTTCTTCTGTTGCCACATCCAAACCGAACCTAGCCCAAAATTCTTGTTGATAAAGATTCGCCATCTCCGCATCATAAATCAGTAAAGTATTTTCATCATGGATTGATCCAGCGGAAGCTGTCCAGTTGTAAGAACCAGTAATCAACAAGGGATTAGAATTTCCTTCCATATAATCAATGATCGCATATTTATGGTGAAGCGTTGGCCCATCTGGCCATTGCGAACCATCCGCATTTTGATAATCCATCACATTGACTCCATTGTCTAAGAGAAACCCATATTCATCTCCATTAAATTCTACGTAATCAATAATCCCTTTGACATCGACGCCACGATTATGTGCATCAAGCACTGCATTACCTAAGCTATTTTCGGTAAAAACCAAAATGGCAAAAGCCAATTCATTTTCAGCTGCATCTATAGCTTTGACAATTCGATTTGCAACACCATCTGATGGAGAAAAGTAAGACTCCACAGCAACACCGTTTATATTAAAACAATGAGGCGTATTGTCGGATTTATCCGTTCCGAATTTCACATTCATCATATCCGGTTGAGCCGCAGTGGTTCCCCACATTTCTTCAAACTCTAAAGTATATCCTCTTGCCAAAGATTGATCTTGAATACAAATAACGTTGTTATAATCCCATCCCAGATTTGCAATTGTATGATTCATAGAACCAGTCAACACCCAACTACTATTTACAAATTCTCGATCAACAATCATAAATTTATTGTGCATGATTCCATTTGCATTTCCTTCAAGAACAGGAATATTGGCATTTAGATTATCAATCAAAACATCATTATCTCCCATATCATCAGAAATAACTCTCACTGTAACTCCTCGATCATAAGCTGCATTTAAGGCATTGACAATGGCTTCATTTTGAGCTTCGTACATCGTAAAATCTAAGGTCGATTGAGCCAGATCGATATAAGCAATAATGCTATCCGCAATCGCATCGGTATAAACGGCCTCTGAAATAGTCGCTACTCCTGTCTCTACGGAATGATTAAAATAAACCTTCATCTCTCCTGAGCTTTCAGAAGCCGTGGACATCACAAAAATTTTAGTTGGTGTGCTTTCTCCCCCAGCTTCAGAAAGAGGGCGAACATAATAAATCGTAGCTGGATCTAAGTTTTCCAAAACTATTTCGTGGCTAGTTATTAAATCATTGTTCTCTAAATAAGTATCCAAATTATCTGGTGAGGTTCCAAATTCTATGATGGTATTTGCAGCAACATTGGTTTCCCAAGTTATACGAAGACTGCTTGTTGTGATATCACTTTCTTTTGGCTTTTCGGTAAAATAAAGCGGTGCTGCAATTTCAACATCTGTTTCATTACGTGGAACAATTTTGTAAGCACTGAATGAATAATGCAATGGACCAGTTACCGTATAATCTATGCCTTCCGTTGCAGAATACAGAAAAAATAAATCGTCTACTGCACAAGCTCCACTTCCATCATCTATTTGAAATTCTCCAAATCCTATGTCTGAATTAGTACAAGTCGCTTCCGTTACTCTAACTAACATACCTTCATAATCTTCCTGACTGATCATGCCACTTGTCAGTTCGATTGGACTGGGCAAAGCGTTTCCTGAGCTAATCACTGCTGATGCAGTCAGGTCAACTATTTCCGTTAGCTCAAAAAACTCGACTACCGTTCCAGTGATTTCAATCAGATCACCTAATGTCGGCGTGTTCTCCTGGTCATAGATATAAATACCACTGCGAATTTCTTCTCCATCTTGAATATAATACCCAGTACCATTTACAGCGGTAACGATACCTGAAGTTGAAACTTCTTGGTCTAAGAAAGGAGTTGCGGCTCCTGTTCCTTGTATTTCAGCGATGGTCTGAGCAAAGAGCATATTAAATACACAAAGGAATAAAATGGTAAGGATGTTTTTCATGATGACTGTTTTTGATAAAATTCTTTTATTGAGTATTTAATTCAGGAGGTGTCTTGAAATTACCTCTTTGATGCAATCAAAATACTTTCATCAAATTTACGTCTTCTTTTTTAGAAACTGTTTGATTTAAACTACCTTTGTGTGATGGAAATAAAAACTAAATCAATGGATAAATTAGATGCACTAAATCAAGTTGCAGAATTTCATAAAACTTTTCATCATCCGATTTTGGAAGAACCAGCTATTCCTTCTGAGAAACGATGTAATCTTAGAGTTGCTTTGATCGCTGAAGAGCTGAAAGAATTGCAAGAAGCGATTGAACAGAATGACCTAGTAGAAATTGCGGATGCCCTTTGTGATATACAATATGTATTATCTGGTGCGGTATTGGAATTTGGAATGGGTAATAAATTTCGGGAGTTGTTTGACGAAGTTCAACGTTCGAATATGAGCAAGACTTGCAAAACGGAAGAAGAAGCAATTGCTACGATGGAACATTATAAAGCGAAAGATGGCGTGGAAAGTTATTATAAAAAATCGGAAGATGTTTATCTTGTTTTCCGTGAATCCGATAACAAGACTTTGAAATCAGTAAATTATTCACCAGCTGATTTGAAAGGAATATTAGAAGGATAGTCATCCTTCGGACCTTAAGATCATTGAGCACAGTTTTCGACGACAAGAAAAAAATTGGGATCGGTGCTCAATGATCCACTTTATGATTTTTAGAAAGAAATTCGATAACGATCTTCATCCAATATTTGGATAAATTTTCTATTCAACTTATATCTTAATTGGTGAATATACTTTTTGAAAGGACTCTCTTGAAGTTGAGGGTGTGATTTCTTGACCTCTTGATACAATTCACTCTCCTTATAAGTCTTCCCCGGTTTTTCAGCCAAAAGCCATAGAATATCAAACTCTTTCCGATCTAAATCTAAAGCTTGTCCTCCTGAGAAGGCTTGGTAATTTGATTTATCTAATGTCAAATGTGCCATAGGTGTTTCATTTAATTCTTCTAATGCTAAAATGTTTAGCAGGTTATCTGTTTCAACAATCGAACCATTTTTATTATATACTTATACGAATAAGGGTTTAAAATACAATTAGGTTTCCTTTGCTCTAAGTTTTTAAAAACGGCATTCGCTATCAGTTTTTTGGATTAAAAAACCAAAGACTAAACCGGGGAGATTTAGTCTTCTAGCAAGAGCATTTTTAAACTAAGAAAGTTCTATATGATTGGATTAATAAATGATCAAATTAATTTAATACTACAAATATCAGTTTCTTAGATTAAGTTAATATTAAGCCACTATTAAATTTTTAATCACATCTTATTTTTCGGAGAATTTCAATCACCATCTCAAATACTTATTAAAAAAAGACAATATTTTAATTCCCGACGCAGCATTTTCCTTAAAGAAGTTGTTATATTATTACAGCAATTCTTAAAAAAAATTGTACCTTAAAATGTGGAATTTTATTTCCACGCTTCCTGTCTATTTACTATATTGTCTATGCAAACACACGTTTCCATAGAAATCATCTGATGCTAAAGCTAAAAAAGTAGACTATGTCAACCCTTGACATAGGGCTATTACTTTGTAAACGAAACTAAAACTATTTAAGCTATGAAGAATGTAAGTCGTACCCTCAGACTCTGTCTCATTCTATTTTTCCCTACAATGTCATTTGGTCAGGTATCTATTTCCTACGTAAATCCCGTAGGGAATACGGTTTGTGATACCGCAACTTATCAGGTTACTATAACCAATAATTTCCCAGATAGTATTAAAAGCATCAACGTTCCAATCGATCTCCCTCCAGGGATTGACTATGTCAATGGCACTGCAATCGATGCTTCTGAACAAGATATTTCCAATCTCAATGTACCGATTTTTGGATTGCCTAATTTAGAATCTGGAGCATCTGCTACTTTTTCTTTCGACGGTTTTTATCAATGCGAATTAATTAGTAACATCAACTCTGGAGCTCTTTTTACAAACAACATCACTGTAAACCATCAGACCGGTAGTCAGACGACAACGACGACACCTTATTTAATAGAAACCGCTTTGTTAATCATCACAGGTGCGACCAATGATAACCTTCTTGGAACAAAGGGAGACATTCTAACGAGAACCATTACGATTCAAAATACAAGGCTAGGTGCTTTGTCTTATTTTAATTTTACAGACATTCATGAAGGAGGCATTGAAATAAGTTCTAGTTTAGGAACAGTTATAAATTCTAGTCCGACCCTTTTCGAATTACAATTAGGTCCCAATGATTTCATGACCATTGGTGATGGTGACGGATTATTTGAGCTCAATGAAATCATTACGATTACAGAAACAATATTAATTACTTCCTGTGGTTATGTTCAAAATAATAGCAATTCAGACATTACCGTTGACTGGGGATGTGGAGGAGAATCTTGTCAAGAAACTTTTTCGTTTGCAGTAATTCAATTTATTCCGAGCAGCGACAACCCTTTAGTCATTGGTTCGACCACTACCACTTTACCTACAAATTTTTGCGCAGAACTTCCAGCCAGTCAATCACTAACTTTAAATAATTCAGGTTCTGCTATCGCTTATAATATCGAAGTAAAAATCAATCAAGATTCGTCAGCCGAAGTCACCGGAATGCACCCTAGTAGTTTCACTATTGATAGCGCCGGTAATTCTTCCAATGTCGACCCGACACTAAATCTCTCTATTGATTATGATGGCTGTAGCTTGAATGGACTTGTCTATCAAGAAGCAGTATTAATTATACCAAGTCTATCTCCAGGAGAATCGATCACCATTAATTGGGACAACTATTCCTGTGCCCAAGGATGTGGAAGTCCGATCCTTGGCTGGCTTTATGAATTACGTTACGAAAGAAGCTGTCCGGAAAATGAATTAGTCATTACAGCAGGAAGCAATACAGGTGACACCCCTATTGGCGATTTAATGGTTGACACCGTCACCTTCGCCATTGGAGAAGTCATCCTCGACAATTCAACCCACACCCTACAATACGGCTTAGGGTCTGACTTGCTCGACGACTCTACCGGAACCTTAAATTTAGAATTTATAATTCCTTGTGGATTCAAATGGGAAACAGATAATGATTTATCATTAGGAGGTCAATCACCATTAAGTTTTGACATTCAAATCAATCCAGGAAATTCGATTGTCAATATCGAATATGATTTACCGATGAACAGTGACTCTGTTTTTACAAGTTTCGATCTTTCGTTTTCTTGTGATGCAGCCTGTCTTCCTCCTGCTCAATATATAGAGGTATTTAATACATCTTGTCCACCAATAGATCTCTGTGTTGGGGACACCATTTATGCGGATACCATGAGCGTGAATACTTCTATTATTTTAGACACCACTTCTATTGCTTTTTGTGCTATTCAAGAATGTCAGACTTTCCCCTTACAATATGTTTGTTATAATGGAGAAATCACGCAGATTTATCCGCCCGGGTATTTAGACTACGAATTGGAATCCTTGCGTGGCAACTATGGTTTGACCGATAATAATAATGACCGAGTGGCAGATGCTAATGGAGATTTAAATTTGAATTTGGTCCGGCGAGATCGACTGATACCCGGCGATACCATAAGGACTGTGATTGACGGATCGATACTCATGGATCTTCCCGACTCCTCATTTACACTTGGAGCGATAACCATAAATTTCGAATCTCATTCTGCTGATGACGATATCGACAATGGTTTTTGGTTAGACGAAATCGATGATGAGTTAATGGACGTTAATGGAATCACTCCGATCGATGCGATCCTTAGGATTTACGATAGCAGTGCTGGAGATTATTATGAATGTCCGGTTTCCCCTGTTCAGATACGTTACCTACAAGAGGCTGTTGCTGCTGTTCCCAATACTCGTCCGCCGGAGATTATTGACGAAGTAATATTCACCTCTTACATCTATGACATTAGTATCGCATCTATTCAATCTTGCGTTCCGGCAAATTATCTTTACGAAGAAGCCGATTCTGTCCAGTTCATTACCAGACACCATATGGTGTATAATCCAAGGCAACAACTGAATGGATTACCTATGATTGTAAATATGCGAACAGGATCGACTGTAAGATTATCTAATCCTGAAGAAGAAAATTTTGTATGTATTTGTCCTTCCGTTCCATGGCAATACTCTCCTTATTTATATCGAATCAATCCAGGTAATTATAATATTCTTCCTTGTGAAAATTTCGATACACCAGGAGGCCAAGGTTTTGAAATGTTATTAGGGATGGGAAATTTCTTTCCTTTTGAAGTCCGACCATTGGCTGTTGTAACAGAATGGGAAATGCCAATTCCTGCACAAATTAATTTATTGGAATCTACATTGACCAGCTGGCAAGTTCAAGATGGAGATGTATTGGCTTCTAATGTTTCTCTAATTCCTGACGGAGATTATGGAGAAGATTTTGAACCCTATCAAACACCATTAATCGATGAAGGATTTTCTTTCTTTTTAGAACACGAATATTCTTCCGACTGTTATCAAGAACTTTCTCTTGACATGGAACATCATTTACAAATTGACTTTGCTGATAATTTACCCGAAGAATATGATCCTCTTGATACCTTTGTAAATGTCGTAGGTGCTTTTTACCCGCTTCGTCCATTTTTATCGGTTGCAAGTACGCAGACCAATTATGTAAGTTATGACAATCAGGCAGTTTGGAATTTCTTACTTGCAAATAACCCGAACGCTTATCCTAACCCTGCAGAAAATGTTTGGATGACAATCAATTCTCAAACAGGTTTATTAACGGATTTTCAATTAATTGATATCAATACTGGACAAGAGATTATTCCCCAAAATGGAATTTACCAATTAGGTACGTTTAACATTAACCAGCTTAATAATTACCAATTGATAGCCACAACGAATAGTTGTAATTTGGAAGAATTAGTGGTCAACTATGGATGGGATTGTGATCCATATCTTTCAACGAACGAACAACCTTGTGATCAAAAATCCTTTACATTCACTGTGATTTCGCCAAGAGGTGAAATCGAGATGAACATCATGAGTCCTACGATGCCAGTTGATCTTTGTGATACGATTCCTTATCATACTGTTGAAATATTCAACGCTCAGATTGGAGCTGTTTTCAATGTAAATCTAGAAGCAGCACTTCCTCAAGGAATTGTAATTCTTCCAGGATCTTGTCAATTAGCTTACCCAACTCCAAGTAGCTTTATAAACATCGCTGACCCAATCGATCTTGGAGGAGGAGTCATGCAATGGGATATTTCAGGCATCAACGATTCGATTGCCAGTCATGGATTATCGGGTATAGGAAGTAGTCCTGAAAATTCGGTCAGCCTTCGTTTTTTAAGTTCAACGGAATGTGGTTTTATTTCTTCTTCTCAGATTATTTTTACAGCCACTGCTTTCCAAAATTGTAATGAACCAACCAATACCATTTCAAAAGCAGGAGATCCACTTCAGATCATTGGCGTTGCGCCACCCTATGAATCAGATTTTTTTATTAGTACAGATGGAAACACAAATGTAAGTTGTGGAGATGATTTCACAATGATGGTTTCTATGCAAGCCAATGGTGTCACGCTAATGGGAGATAGTATTTTCATCACTTTACCTCCGGGTATTTATTTCGATGAAGATTCTTACAGCCCTCTTTCAAATGCCAATGTGGACGGTCCAAATATTTCCGCTGACTCTATGTCTCAGGTTTTATCTTGGGGAATCCTTGACGGCGTTCCGGCAAATAGTCCAATTAGTTTTGAAATTACATTACTTGGATTTTCTGATGCTGGATGTGGTGACAATAATATTTTGATTCAAAGTGTGCAAGAACAAACTGCTATCTGTACTGCGACCGGAGAAATTTGTTCTGTCTTTGCTCAGACGGGTAGTTCAACTTTGATCATCAACGTAGATCAACCAACATTAGGGATCACTTCTTTTGGAGGATCTTTTAACAATGGTATTTTTACTTTTGACTTAGACGTGAACAATTCCAGTGCTATTGATGGCGATGGTTTAAATATTGATTTTTATATCGACCTAGATGGCGATGGTCAATTATCTCCAGGGGATTCTTTAATTACAACAGATGTTTTCTCTGGAATGGTTAACGGAGGAAGTACAACAACTATAAATGGATCCTTCCCTTTAGACATGGAATATCTTTGTAGCATTCTTGCAGTGATTGATGAGAATAATAATTGTGCTTGTAACTCTGATGAATCCGTTTTACTGAGTCCTCTTTCTAATATTCTTCAAAATGTAGCCGCTTGTTCTCAGCTAGAAACAGAAATTGGAATTCCAGGAACTATGGGTAATACCTATCAATGGTCACCAGGAAATAACCTTGATTGTCCGACTTGTCCGACGACGAATATTACTTTAGAAAATCCATCAGATAATCCAGTCATTTTAAATTACACCTTGATTGAAGACCTTGGTACTTGTACCATTAATCATGAATTGACTGTTATTGTTTCTCCTGAGCCTGGAATTATTGACAACATGCCTACGATGTGTCCAGAAGGAGAAGTTGTTTTGAATGCTGATCCTGGAGTCACTTACAACTGGGTCGGAGAAGGTATTTCAAATCCAAACATGCAATCTCAAACCGTGAGTCCTGCAGCAACGACAACTTATACCCTTACGATTACAGACAACAATAATTGTATAGGCACCGATGAAATCGAAGTTGTCGTTCATCCTTCACCGGAAGCGAATGCTGGCGATGATGACGAGTATTGCGAAGAAGATGAGGTGATGTTGAATGCAATGACGAATAACGACTACACTTACGAATGGTCTCCCGCTGAACAACTCAACGATCCAAACGCTCCAAATCCAACCATCACGAATAATGAAAACACAACCTATAGCCTTACCGTTACTGATCAAAATAATTGTACAGCGGTCGATGAAGTGAGCATCACTTTTGATGAAGGTCCAGAGCTTACGCTTTCTGTTTCTGAGCAAACTATTTGTAGTGGAGAAACAATTAGCCTAGAAGTTTCCGGCGCACAAGATTATCAATGGATTCCGGGCACAGGCCTTGATTGTTCAACCTGCCCGATTGTCCAAGCGAATCCAGAAGAGACTACAGTTTATACAGTTTTCGGTTATAATGAAAATGGATGCGCAAGCGCAAGCTCAATCATCGTCAATGTAACAGATGAACCATTAATGGGTGAAGAAATCGAATATCTTTGTCCAGGTGATTCCGTACTTGTGTTTGAAGTTTGGGTTAACCAACCTGGAACCTTCTGTGAAACCTTGGAAGCGATAAATGGATGTGATAGCATTCACTGCATTGAGGTAGTTCAAGCCGAGTTCCCGGCCTTCTCTTTCCCATTAGACATTACCGTAGAATCAGGAATGGAAGTAACGATCGATCTTAATCCTAATTTCAATTACGATTGGTCTCCTTCAGGTATTGTTCCGGAATGTGAAAACTGCTCTGAAGTAACCTTCATCCTCGAAGAAACCGTAGAGTTTACCGTGACCATAACGAATGAAGAAGGTTGTGCTATTGAAGAAAGAGCTAAGGTTACCGTTTTCCCCGTTTGTTCTAAATTCAACTTACAATTTCCAAATGCATTTACACCAAATGGAGATGGTATTTCTGATAAATTCGGAGCCTTGATTCCAGAAGCACATCTAGAACAAATCAAAGCGATGACCATTTATAATCGTTGGGGAAATATCGTCTTTGAGTCTAGTGGTAATGATGCTTGTTGGGATGGAACGTACAAAGACAAGGACTCGCCTCAAGATGTTTATCTCTATGTAATTGTTGTTGGATGTAGTGATCGAGAAGACGAAGTGATCAAAGGAGATTTGACATTGATTAGATAGATAAAAACTTAGAATAGATCCTTAAGAAGAGGGCAGATTAATATTTAATAATAACCTAAGATTTGTTTCTAAATATTAATCTGCTCACTTCATTTTTATTAGGCTAATTCCAAAAGCTCTCCTTGACCTGCTTTTTGTGGAATAATTTTATCTGAATTTACACCTTCCTTTCTTTCTTTCATCTTAGGCTCTGGATCCATTGGAGTTTTTGCTATGGTAAAGAAAAAGGTAGTTCCTTCTCCGACGGTAGATTCAATCCAGATATCACCTCCATGATTTTGAACAATCTTTTTACAAATTGCTAAACCTATTCCAGTTCCTTCATAGCGACCTTTCCCTGCTAAGCGCTGAAAGATTACAAAAATCTTTTCTCGAAATTTATCCTCAATTCCTATCCCATTATCTTTTATTGAAAACAAATAATGGTCGCCCTTATCTTCGTAATTAATTTCTACTTTTGGGTCTTCGTCGCGTTTAAATTTTAAACCATTTGAAATTAAATTTTGAAAAAGCTGATTCATCTGAGATTGATTAGCTTTTAAAACAGGCAGCTTAGCAGCGACAACTTTTCCGTTATTTTTTTCTATTGAATTTCTAAGGTTATGAATATTCAATTCTATACAATCATTCAAATCTACTCTATTAAGTTCTTGTGTTCTATTTAACCTTGAAAAAGCTAAAAGATCATCCAACAGATTAGTCATCCGTTGAACACCATCAATCACATAATAAAAATACTCCCCAGTTTCCTCATTGAGTTTTCCTTCTAATTTTCTTTTTAATAATTGAGAAAAACTACCAATGGTTCTTAATGGTTCTTTCAAATCATGAGAAGCGACATAAGCAAACTGCTCTAAAGAACTATTTGACTCTACCAATTTCTCTTGAATGATTTCCTTATGTTTCATTTCTCTTACCAATTGGTCGTTCGATATTTGTAGTAAATCTGTCTGCACTTGAAATTTATTTTTTTCTACTTCTAATAGTTCCCCATGTTCTCTCAACGTTTTCATTAGTTCGATCATTCGTTTTTCATACCTTTTGTAATGAAGCACATATTCACTCAAGGTTACAAATACAGCAGTAAAAATCATCGGTATATGAAAATAGGCCAACAGTGTAGTATCCTGACCAGGA
>CAKZTD010000124.1 GCA_937921595.1 uncultured Saprospiraceae bacterium | reverse complement strand
TGCCTCATTTTTTGCTTGTTGTTCTTTTAGTAAAGCATTTTCCGTTTCTTTTCTTTTGGTTTCATATTGAGTCGAAAGCTCTAGAATTTGTTTACTTTTCTCAGCACTAAACAAACTGTCTTTCGCTTGGTTATGCAAATTTTTATATTCAAAAGCTTTTTCAAAATCTTCATTTTCAACATAACTTTGAGTCAATGTCTCAAACAGATCTGTCACTGCTCTTTTATCTCCCATTTCACGAGCGATCAACAATCCCTCTTGTGCATATTTGATAGCCTCCTGATGTTTACCTTGTTTACTTTTTAGTTTTGCAAAGTTATTTAACACCTGAGAAATTGTCCCTTTATCTCCAACCTCTTTTGCTAACCCTAAAGCTTCTGGAAAAAATTCTTCAGCAAGATCAAGTAAGCCATTTTCAAAATGAGCTTCTCCCATATTTGACAACAGAATAGATTCTCCAACTTTATCTCCATTTTTTTTAGCAATTGCCAATGCTTCTTTATAACAAATTAATGCTTTGGCTTTTTGACCAAGTTCCTGATATTGTTCACCGATATTGGTTAGCGCCATTGAAACCCCCAAAGGATTATTCAATCCTCGTTCTATTTTTAAAGAATAATTAAAATACTCTAAAGCCTTTTCATATCGCTCTTCCCCTGAATGAATGATTCCAATATTATTTAATAAAATACTCGCCAATTCCTTATCTTTTTCTTCATCCACCATTTCCAAAGCTTTATGAAAACACTCCATTGCTTTTTTATAATCCCCTCTTCTCATATGAATCAAACCAACATTATTCGTATAACTCCGAACACCTATTTTATCATCCATATCAGCAGCAGCATCTGATGCAGCCTGATAATAATTCATTGCTTTGTCCAAGTCTCCCTGAACGTCATAACCAATTCCTATATGATTAAGAGAAGAAGCTTCGCCCTTTTTATAAGCGATGACCTTGGCAAGGTCGAAGGCGCGTTGCGCATAGGCAATCGTTTGCTTTGGATTGGAAACATGATACTCCCAACTGATATTCAAAAACAATCCTACTTTAAGTGTATCTTCTTTTACCTGTTTTAATTCATTGAGTAAGCTATCCACCGAGTTCTCATTTCCAAATGATGTTGAGAAACTTAAGGGAATAACAAACGCAACCAATAAAACCTTCATCAGGTAAAGACGATTTTTCACATCTTTGTACATAAGGGCATGCTAAGGGTTACAAAATATTTTGTGTGAGGGAACACTAAAAAATAGTATTGTGAAACTTTGGGTTTGGAAATTAGAAGACGGTTCTTCTATATCTAATACTATTCCAAAGAGCCAATAAATCTAGATGCATCTTTAGAATCGAGGTCTATTTGTGACAAGTAAAATATAAAGTGTAAGTTTACTTATTGACCTTAACAGCACTTTAAAGAAGGAGAAGCTATTAAAAAGCCTACATAATCCAATGACTAGTTATAAGCTCTTATTCGCTTAGTGACTAAGAACCGGAGGCAAGAGTCTAAAGGTTTTGGGTACAAAAAAGAAAGCTCTGGTTTTAAACCAGAGCTCTTAACAACCCATCACTAGCACTATTACTTAATAGTATGTTTAGTAGTTTTATTTGTTTTCATTGCTTTATAATTTTGGGGATTTAACTACTAAACACAATACAAATATACGCACAATTGTTATAAAAAGTATCTTTTTTGATTACAAAATATAACTTTATTGGTTTAATTTTAATTTATTACTCCTAAATTATTGTAAATCAATATTTTAGAAGAAAATAATATTTGCGATTTTATTCCGACTTTATAACAAAAATCACTTTTATCATGATAAAACACGTAGAATCCTTCTATAAAGCTGAATTCAAGGAGGCAATCTGGCTCGTTTTCATTTCAATCATTAGTTTTATGGCAGGTTTTGTTTCTATTGCAAAATGGGGAGATTTTGGAGCAGGAATCTTAGTAACCTTTGGCGGCTTCGCTATTGGTTATATATTAAAAGCTTTTTGGACACTCTTAGTTGAACAAAATCAAACAGAACGAAAAATGGCAGAGTTTGAAAAAGATAATGCTACTTTTATAAAGAGAGAAACCGTAGAAATTGAAAAGGATTGTCAAAAAGCTCAAAAAAGCAAGCCCTTTAAAATGGTAAGTTTTTTAGTTGGCTTGTTCTTCGTCTTGATGGGGGCTTTTGGAAACTGGAGCGAACTTGCTCTAGGCTTTGGCGTAGGACTTTCTGTCCAATCTGCTATCCTATTGTGCTTAGGATTATTGAATGATTATAGAGCTTCTTTTTATTTGCAGAAATTAAAAAAAGGGAAAGTCTAAATTAGAAAACGGTTAATCAAGACTTATGAAAAACTAAACAATCTTCAGCAACTGGTCCAAAGTATCAATTTCAAAAGTTGGTTTTACGTCTGTCGCATTGTTTTTTTGATTTGGATTAAACCAACAAGTATCAATCCCATAATCCTGACCTCCACGAATATCTGAATTTAGATTATCTCCGATAATAATCACGTCTGATTTATCAGGACTTCCAATCGTATTAAAAGTATGATCAAAAAAGCCCTCGTGAGGTTTAGCGATTCCAATCTCTTCTGAAATAATAATTGCCTTGAAATATTTAGAAATTTCAGGCTTGGAAAGCTGAGGCCGTTTCACTTCTTTTAGCCCATTGGTTACAACCACTAGATTATAATTTGGCTCCAGATGATCAAGCAAAGGCATCGCTCCTTCAATTTTAAAATCTGTCTCTGATAACAACTTCAAATAACGATTCCCCATCCCACTCGCATCAGCATTCACTCCTATCTCATTGACAAAAAGCTCAAATCTTTTATTCCGTAGGGTTTTAAAATCCATAGCTCCGTTTTCAAAGGCAGTCCAGCAAGAATGATTAATATCGTAATAAATCTCTTTATTCCCTGAACTAGGATCTACTCCATACTCTTCTAAAGTTTGATGTAAAGCAAAATGCGAAGCAGCATCAAAATCATAAAGAGTATTATCTAAATCAAATAAAAGCCATCGATAATTCATAAAGTAATTTTTCAACTGTGAAAATAGAAAATTATTGGTAATTTTAGAGGCGCGAATAGCAATTTAAAAATTAGATACCCGAAAAATAAAATGAATATTAAACTCATCCGAAATTTTGGATTATGGATTGCCGGAACCTTTTTGGTTTTCCTGATTATTACGACCATCATTCTTTATATCAATGGCTCTATTGAAGATATCAAAGATTTTCTTCCATATATTGCAAAAGAGATTTGGGTCAATCCTATTGGCTGGGTATTCCTTATGGCTCCTTATCTGATTTTCCGTTTGTCAAAATATTTATTCTTCTCTTGGAAAAAACATAGCCCACTTATTTTTTTAAAACGTTTTTCTTTCACTGTCATTCTACCTGTTGCTTTTTTCTTTTCCGCTTTAGGTTTTTCAAACTGGTATACTCAACCCGAAGAATACAATTACACTTGGGATGATTCTTTTAACAACACAAAAGATACGATTCAGAATCGTTATGCAATCGACAAAAAACATAGGGGCATGCACGTATTCGATAGAAGAGAAATGAATGACGAAGTACTCAACGAATTGCTCAGTACAAATATAGAATGGGTTACTTTGGTTCCTTTCGGATGGCAAGAAAATTACGACACCGAAACGATTGGAAGAAAAGACACCGATTATACCAAATGGAATCGCCGTGACACCATGTATATTGAGAAGGTTGAAAGGTTAAAAAGTAAAGGATTCCATATCATGATAAAACCGCACATCTGGATGAGCACCTCATCCGGAAAATGGCGTTCAGATATTTCTCAGAAAACAGAAGCGGGTTGGCAACGCTGGTCAGAAAGTTATCGGCAATTCATTCTTCATTACGCACGTATGTGTGAGATCGTAAACGCCGATCTTTTTTGTATTGGCACTGAATTGCACACAACAGTAAATGAGCATCCTGAATTTTGGTCTCAACTAATCACCGATGCTAGAAAAATCTATTCTGGAAAAATAACATACGCAGCAAATTGGAATAAAGAGATGACCGACGTTACCTTCTGGGACCAATTGGATTACATTGGAATACAAGCTTATTTTCCGCTTACTCAAAAAAACCAGCCTTCTGTCAGAAATTTAAAAAGAGGCTGGAAAAAACACATCAAAGAAATTGAGGGGCTTTATAAAAAATATAATAAACCAGTTTTATTTTCTGAATTGGGCTACAAAAGCACAGAAGATTCAGGAATAGAACCCTGGCTATGGCCTGACAACCTTAAAGGGCTTTATAAAAAAGTATGTTTCAAAACACAAGCAAATTGCTATGAAGCTTTCTTTCAAACATTCTGGGACAAGGAATGGTTTGCTGGTGTTCATTTTTGGCAATGGCAAACTTCACATGGAAGAAAGAAGAGCAAAAAAGAAGAACGAAAGAATATCAGCTTTACCCCACAAAATAAACCTGCAGAAAACATTATGACGAAATGGTTTGCAAGGCTTGGAAAGTAAGATCGAGAACCTGAATAATTTTTTAAAAAAAATATCCAGATGTTTTACGTCGAATTATTTATATCTTGACTCATACGAAAAGAAGTTGTTCTAGATATTGCTCCTAATACTAGCTTCCGTTATTTCATTTCTAAAACAAAACAAAAAGCCAATGGCCTCAAAAAACATCCAAAAAGCAATAGAAGATTTCCAAGTTCATTACAACAATCGTCTTGGCAATGCAAAAATTGACCACCAAACAATCGAGAATAACAAAGCTTGTTGTTTTATAAAATCTTCTAAAATTAAGAAAGGTAATTCCCCTAGAATTTTACATCATGGAAAAGTAACAAAGGATGTTATCATACTCACTCACGGGCTTTCGGATTCTCCATTTTATATGGAAGCTGTTGCTAAACGATTTTTCAATATCGGGCTAAATGTGGTACTACCACTGCTTCCTGGTCATGGCCTCAAAGATCCAGACAAAGCGATGCAAGATGAAAACTTAGATTCTAAATGGCGAACAGAAATCGACAATGCGGTACAGATTGCTCAGCAATTCGGAAAGCGAATTTCAGTCGGAGGTTTTTCTACCGGAGGAGCTTTGAGTTATAATAAAATCCTTAGAGATTCTGAAATGATTCAAGGAGGATTGTTTCTTTTCTCAGGAGCTATTGATGTAAAAATGGTCAAAGAGGTTAGTCGTTTTTCGTTTTTACAAAGCATCACAAAAATGACAGACGGTACGATCCTTGGTATCGGTCGTGATCCATACAAGTATCCAACCTTCCCGTATTTTGGAGCACTAGAACTCGGCCAAGTCATTCGGGAAAATCAAAAACTTTCGAAAGGTAAAAAAATCACACAACCAGTTTTCGCAGCACACTCTGTCCATGATGAATCAGCCATGGTTCAAGGAATCGTTCAGCTTCTTGAGCAGTCTGTCGAAAAGGGAATCGCTTTTTTAGTTTCGCAAAATGTAGCACATGCAGAACTCCCACTTGACACGGCAATTAAACTAAACACTCGTCAAAAGGAAGGCCCAAAAACGGCTCCAAAAGCAAATCCTCAATTCAATGACATGATGGATAGTTGCTTACAGTTTTTCAAAAAAGAGATTGTAAATAAAGCACAGTATTGAAGCATTAAAAATAAGAAGTGAACTGTGAATTCCTCACAGCTCACTTCTTATATCTCACCTCTGTTTTAATTCGCATCAAACACATCCCCCGAGCCAGAAATATCTATTCGCAACTCCGGCTCTCCCTTATAGTAAACATCTCCGCTTCCAGAAATATCAACGTCCAATTCTTCATCAACCATCACCTCTGCTTCTCCCGAACCTGATATCTCAATTTCTCCTTTATCAGTATCCATTCCGAAGGCTCGATAATCGCCAGAGCCAGAAATTTTCACATCAAAACTTACTGCGGAACCAGCCAGTTTAATTTTTCCAGAACCAGAAATCTTGGCGTCAATATCTTCAGCATCAGCAACTACATCAATATCTCCAGAACCAGAAATCCGGAAACGAACATCACCAAGATCAAAATCATTTTCACCATAGATCATACCTGATCCAGAGATATTCAGCTCTTTAATCTCAGGCATTGTGATGTAGATTTTCAAATCATCATAATCTTTGACACAGTCATCAAATTCAATTTCCCAAGTTTCTCCATTTACATCCAAGTCCAATTGGTGAATAATATTCTGCTGACCTTCGACGATGACTTCTTGCTCACTGCCTTGTGTCAAATATACATCACCAGAAATTTTCAATTTAATCTTTGTAAAATCATTAAGCAGTAGTTCTTCAGAGATGATTACTCCTTCTCCTTTTTCACAATCAAATAAACCTTCGTCATCATTTAGACCACAACCTGTACCTAACATTAAAATCAGGCAAACCGTAAAAAACAAATAATTTCTGATCATAACTTTTAATTTTTTGCACTCCAAAAAACGGGAGGCTGTTTTAAAATATTTAATTCAAAATAATTCACCCTTATTTTTTTTAATCCAGAGTTTCACAGATTTTTTTCTTTAAAACTCAATCCTATAATTAAAATTCGGAAACAATCCGGTCTGATAATAATTCATAATTTTATTCGTATTCGGATTAAAAACTGAAAAATCAACATTCAGGCGATTTGTAACATTTTGCACATCTATTCCAATCGTGTGCGTCATTCGCTTTTTATTAATTTTGTAACTCATTCCAATATCAAAGCGGAAATATGCTGGCGCTTGATCTCCTAAATAATTGTCCCAATCTCTTACTGTTTCTCCTGCGTCAATAGAAGCATCGAGGTCGATTGGAGTTTGTCGATTACCTCCTGCGAAAAGAATTTTTCCATTGATTCCCAAAATGCTCTTTTTTGATTTTCCGACTTTAAATTCTTTTCCACCTAAAAGATTGGTTTGGAAATTTGAATTGTATCGAGTGTTGTATTCTTTTCCATTTTGAGCAGTATATTTTGAATCAAAAAGAGAACCTGTAAACATAAAATAGTATCCATTATTAAAAAACCGTTCGAGTGTCAAATCCAACCCATAGTTTCTTGCTGTTCCATTATTATTCGCTTCTCCAGGTCCAAGGATATCCCATATATCGGCTACATTAATAATCGACCCAAAGCTATTTGGTTCTGCATCAATCGGTACATCATATAAGTGTTGATAATACAATTCTGCCTTCAATTGTAAATTATCTCCCAACTTTCGATCGTAAGCCAACACAGCGTGCATCGACTTCACAATATCCAAACCTTTATTCGGTGTTTTCCGAGTCTCATTATCACCGACAGTCTCTTCTATTAAATAAAAAGCAACATGCTCCGGCTTACTATGAATTCCAATCGCAGCACTTAAGGAAGCCTTAGGATTGTACTGCCATTTCAATGCAGCCCTTGGCTCAATGGATTGATTTCCATTTAAAAAGAATCGAGTATAATGCACTCCAGAATTAAGCGTTACCTTTTCATTAAAACGATATTTCCAATGGGCATAAGCCTGAAGCATTTGAGTATTCCCTTTGTTCTTCAAATAGGTTTTTAAAATATCATCATCATTATACTTCGCATCAAAACTAAAATCTAAGTGACTTAAAATGATTCCTGTTTTAAACGTATTTCTTGCATTTAATTTATTGGTATAAGACGAGGTAATCCTGAAGGTATTATTTTTAAAAGTATTTTCTTCCTCAACGATCTGTCGATAGTTTTGGTTTTCATCATACCAATATTCGTTGTCAACATATCCTTCATGCGAAGCAACAGCTACGGTTTTGATATAACTTTTATTAGTCAACAAATACCGATGAGAAAGACCAATTGTTCCGACCGTTTGATTCTCTTGAAAACCATATTTATCATCTTCATCATCCCAACTAGACGAGTCTCGCTCTGGTTGAAAATACGCTGAATTTTTACCTCCTAATCCAAAGATCGAAAACACCCCAGCATCTTCAGTCGGAAGGTTTATTTTAAAAGAAAGGTCCTGATACTTTGGTAAAACGTCACCTGTTGGACTCAAGCCAACTGCCTCCAAAGCAGAAAGCGTCGAGTAACGATAATTAACCAGATAAGAAGCATTTGAGTTTTCAGAAAAAGGTCCTTCCGCCGCCAATTCAATTCCTAATGCACCGAACATAAAAGCGTATTCTCTTTTCTCACTATTTCCATTTCTCATATTGAGATCAAAAACGCCAGAGGTTGCATTTCCAAATTCTGATGGAAAAGCTCCTGTATAAAAATCAGAATTACTCAAAGTACTACTGCTCAACATACTGATTGCTCCACCAGAATTCCCCATACTTCCAAAATGATTTGGGTTCGGTATTTCAATTCCTTCTAATCTCCACAAGACTCCTCTCGGAGAGTTTCCTCTAACAATAATTTCATTATACAAATCACTAGAACCACCAGAGATAGTCACCCCCGCATAATTCTGAGCCATTCTCGAAGGATCATTAAAAGCAGCAGCATAACGACTGGTTTCTTCTACCGAAAAAGAACGAGCACTCACCGTCGCCATTTCATTAATCGTTTTAGTTTTATCATGCTTTGCAGTCACGACTACGGTTTTCAGATCAAGTGTCGATTCCGTCAATTCTATATTTAAAAACAACTCTTTTCCACTTGTCAATAAAACCGCTTTTAAAACCGCTGGCTCATAGCCCAGATAAGTAACCTCAATGTTATGCCGACCAACGGGAACATTTTTCATTTTAAAAAGACCTTCCGAATCGGTAGTCGAACCAATCAGCTCTTCATTTGCTCTTACCAAAACATTGACCCCAATCAATTCCATTTTAGAATCCGCATCAATCACTTTCCCTTTGATAGTTTGGGAAAGTTCTTGAGCGTTTACATTTAAAACGCAACCGATCATGGCCAACATTATCCCTAATTTTAAATCGATTTTTATTTTTATATTTTTCATAGATTTAGCTTTTGAAGGACATAGCAATCCCAGTCAAGCACTTGCTAATACAAGCCTTAAAAATTCCTTTAAATCCCAAAATAATTTCAGAAAAACCAACAAGATTTTCACCTCTCACCCCACACTCCTCACCTCTACTTTAATCCCAATCTCCTTTATGATTTCTCCAATGATTTCCACCAAAGAAACCAAAACGAAAAGTCAAATTAAACCCAACTCCATTGAACGTATCCGAATCCAATCCGGAGTTAGGGCTTATTCCATCTACAATGCGATAACTGGCAGCTCCGGCAACGCGGAACCATCGAAAAACATTTACTTCCAAACCTGCTTCTGGTTGAATAACATAGACATCTTCGAGATAATCAAAATCATCATCATCAAACTCAATTCCAATACCTCCCCATCCTAATTTCACACTAGAATAAAAGTGTAATAAATTATGCGGCTTATAAGTTCCACCTAACCAAAGTCCGCCATGAGCAAACTCTAAAGATCGGATATCCGGAATATCAAAAACCGAACTCGGTGCACTCGCTACACCATAACCTCCAATCCAAAAATCATTAATAATCAATGCACCTCCACCACCTGCAAGTACATCAACATCATTACCTGAATAATGATATTCTATGATCGGTCCACCAAAAGCTCCAATCGATTTTGCTCTTCCAAAAAGAGTTTCTGTTCGCTGAGCTTCTAGATTAAAAGCCCCCAAACACAATAGCAATAAAATGATACTAATATTTAATTTCCAAGATAAATTTAATTTCTTCATTTTGATTTTTATTTAGCGATCAGAGATGACGTTTCACAAAACCAAATCACCTCAATAATTATTTAAACATGGTTTCCTTTATGATGCTTAATAGCAAGGATCACCCCTATTTATTTTTTGATTTTTTTTGAAAAAAGAAAAGAAACACAGCTAAGTAGTTAATTGGTAAGTCTTCGTAAACGAAGTATCCCCTCTGTGATAATCTGTGTCATAATCCGTGTCCACAACACACTACCAACAAATCTCCCAGAATCAATTACGTCCAAAACGAAGTCCCGCTCGAAAGCCAATCCAAGCTTTCAAATCCCTAGGCTCTAGGTCACTATTGTTATTGTCATGAATAGTATACTGTGGTATAGTAGAACCATAGATCGTTTCCCCTTCTTCTACTACGAAAAGATCAGAAATCATCACATTAAAAGTAGGGCCAAGATAGAAACTTGCCCGATTAGAAATTTTAAATTCAGCAGTTAAACGCAATTCACCAATCACATTCAACTCTTTAAACCAACGGTCATTTTCAGAGATCTGAGAAAGTACTCCTTCAAAATTCCATTGCCATTTTTCATTCTTAAAATTACGAAGCGTCGTTCCGATACCATAACCTAAGCTATAAATATTGGTTCCTCCAAATTGAGATCCGAATTGAAAAATATTGTAAAAACGACGGCTACCAAAACGAAAAGCAAACTGTCCATACAAGGTCTCACTTCCTCCAATTTCAATTTGATTATACCCTCTTCTTACAAAATTCAGCAAACCAATCGAAGCTCCGGAAACCGTATCACAAACATTAATCAAAGCAAACTGAACACCATCTACATTTCTAGCTCGATTGAACAAACCGCTTACTTGTGTTCCCTCAACATCTCTCGAAATATTCGTTATTCCAGCGACTTGAACATTTGTATCTCCTCTATTAATATTAAACAAACCACTCACTTGGGCACCATATCCATCCGCACCATTCCAACTTCCCAAACCTGCGATTTGCACACCTTGAAAATCTCCACCATTTAGGTTTGTCAAACCAGCAATTTGTACTGCCCGTACATTGTCTGCAGTATTCACCAAACCAGCGATCTGTATTCCAAATGTTTTTCTATGTTCTCCATCTATGATTTTACTTGGTCCAACATCCCCACCTACCGCATTGAAAAGTCCTGCGATCTGGACACCATTAACATCATTTTTTACTTTATTAAAAAAGCCACCAATTTCCACACCATCAACCCCACCATTCTCACCGCCAAGGACATTCAAGGAAAAATTATTGGTTCGGTTTTCAGCCTCATCCATATTGGTTCCAAAAGCAGGAACAATAGAAACCTGTGCAGTCGTCTGGCTATAATCTCGCTCCGGAGCTTCTACATAATATCGTTCCGTATCCAATTCTTCTTCAGGTTGTTCTGAAAGTACTTCTGGCAAACTATATTTGTAGGCTTCTAAAAGTGGAACTTCTTCTACTTCTTCATAAGGTCTATTCGATGCAGTAAATACAGGTTCTTCCTCTCGTTCAATTGCTCGCATCGGTGGTTTCACCTCACTAAAAAGTGGTTCTTCTTTTTTGCGATTTGGTTTCTTTCCTTTTTTCAAAATAATCTGATCACCAACGTTCATATACACTACATCCGTTTCATAAAAAAGCGCATCCAATGTTTCCCATAAAGGCACTTGATAAACTTCCATATCTACTCGTTGATTAACGGGAACATGATGTTTACTGTAAGTAAAATAGACTTGGTATTTAGTACTGATATTTTGGATGGCATCACCAATTCGAACATTGGTATAGTTGAGTGTGACCAGTTTATCCATATCAACATTCTGCCCAAACATTGTTGAAGCAAAGAGAAGAAAAATAATATGGGTGAGTAATAATCTAAGCATGATTATTTGCAACTTCCACCAACGAAAGTCAGCTTGTTTTCATTTTGGTTAATCTCAATACCTAAGAAAGCTTCTAATACTGGAGTCATGGATTCTATACTAGGATTGGGGTAAGTCCCTACAATTGTACATTCCAAAATATTCTTATTTTCTACTTCAACCTCAACATCAAAATATCTTTCTAATACAGTAATCACTTCAGCAATTTTAAGATCATCAAAAACCAATTGCTTTTTCTTCCAGGCCACTGCGTTATTGATTACTTTCTCTGGCTTAAAAACATCTTCTTCTTTCTTTTTATAAACACCCGATTCGCCGGCAGTAAGAATTACTTTTTTCTTTTCTTTTTTAATGGCTTTCTTTTTCTCTTCTTCAAAAACAACTCTACCCGTTTCAACAGTCACCTCAACTTGCGCTTCTTCCGGATAAGCTCTGACATTAAAGGAAGTTCCTAAAACCGTTGTCTTAGTTTCACCACTTCGTATTTCAAATTTGTGATCACTATCCAAATGCTCCACATCGAAAAAAGCTTCTCCTTCCAGATCTACGATCCGAGGTTCAAAACTTTCATCATAAGTCAATTTTGAATTTTCATTCAACCAAACGGTACTACCATCCGGAAGTTTAATTTCTCTTCGTTCATCATCCTGAGTTTCAAAAAGAGCAATTTGCGGTGTCGATTCACCAAAATTATTATACATCCAAACCGCTCCTAACACACCTACAAGGACAGCAGCAATTCTTAAAAGTTGCCCGATTCTGAATACTTTCGGACCTTCATAAGTCTTAGGACGCTCATTCTGTGGCTTAATTCGTCCTGCTACTTTAGCCCAAGCCACATCTGTATTTACTTCAAGATTTTCCTCTTCTTCTCCACTCACATCCCAAAGGCTCTGCATCTCTTCAAAGTACGATTTATGCTCTTTTGAACTGTTTACCAATTCAAAAAGCACCTCACGTTCCTTATCTTCCAGATCCCCGGATAGATACTTCGCGATCAAAGAAATGTACTTATCATCCATCTTTAAAAACCCTTTTCTTTTATAATGATGTAAATATTTCCATCTACCCCTATCCTATTTTCATTTTTTTAAGCTCACTCCTCACCCCTCTCCTCTTCTTTTACCCCAAAACTTCTAGCCAAGACACCAACAATAATGAACATCCTGGCAAATGATCCTTCAAATGCATCCTCATCACCCTCAAAGCTTTCCCCATCTGATTTTCCACTGTTTTGACCGAAATTTCCAGCTTTGCAGCAATTTCTTTATAACTCAATTCCTCATGACGGCTCAAAAGAAATACCGTTCGACACTTCGGAGGTAGACTATCTATCGCATTTTTGATTTTAACTTGAAGTTCCTCTCCTTCCATCACTTCAATCGAGCTTGATTCTTTATTCGAAAAGCTAAAATCATCTATATTATCTTGTTGAAATTTCTTTTGTTTTCTTAAAAATGAAAGCGCTTCATTGATGGCCATTCGATGAATATAAGCTCCAATAGACGTTTTAATTTCGATCTGATGCCTTTTTTCCCAAAAGCGAACGAAAACGTCTTGTGCTAAATCTTCAACTGTACTTAATTCTCGAATAAATCGCCGGATGGCTTTACAAACGGATGGGTAATGCTGTCGGAATATCTCCTGAAAAGCCGATTCATCATTGGCTTTCAGCTGGATAGCGAGTATATCATCTGTATTCCTGGGTTCCTCCACTGTGGATTGTTATATTTTTCAAAGCAAAAGGCCATAATTCTTCAGCCAAAGACCCAAATATGAAAAGATTAGTTTAGAAAAACATTATTCTTCGCAAATTTAGTAAAAGTTTAATAGACCTTTTTCATTTTTGCGTCGCGTGATCAGACTGCAGCATTCGCTAATCACTAATACTCCGAAGTATCTAAATTCAAAATCTTCATCACCATCGACACATTGTTTCCTTTTCCAAAAGCAGATTTAATATCTTTTTTCAAAACATCCATGACGACATCATAATCTCCAAAAAGCTGGGTACTCATTCCATTGGTTCTTACCTCCACCTCCTCATGACTATTTAAATCTTCTAGGAAATTTAAAATCGGAGGAGCATATTCTGGCACTAAAGGATACATACTGATTTCTACTGAAATTTTCATTTGATGTTTTTTTATTAAAAAGATTCTTAGACGATCTTAGTGGGTCTTATTTCGTTCATCGTCCTCTAAAAAAAGCCTACCACTTCGAAAAGCAGCAGGCTATATATTTTTTTTAAAAATATTTCTAAACAAATAATCCTTCTTCCGCTCTACGCTGAGCAATTCTCTTTTTGGTTTCCAACCATTTCTCCCCCATCAATTTATTCATGCCTTTATCGACAACATAATGGCGAGCAATATTCCAAACACCTTTTACTCGACGAGCAACAGACTCATTTGCTCTCAAGCTAATAGAATAGCCACCATCCAAATATTCAATATAATGCCAATGCCCGCTTGGCATAAACAGTGTTTCACCAGGCTCCAAAACACACTCATAACCCCACACTTTTTTCAAAGCAGGAAATTTTTCATAATCGGGATTATTCACATCAATGTAACTTGCAACTGTAAAAGGATGCTGATAAATCGCTTTCGAAAATTGCGGAGGAATCAGAACAACTCTTTTTCGACCATGCAACTGATTAAGAAAAACATGAGATAAATCGACATCATAATGCAAAGTAACTGTCGACCCTTCTCCTCCAAAAAACATGTACGGAAAGTTGTCATAGAAACCATCCATTATATCAAAGTTCGAAAAATCATTTGTTAGTTCAGGAACATGACGAAAGATATTAAAAAGGAACATCCGCAAATTAGTCGGCCCTTTTTCAATAGTTTCTAAATATTCTTTGAAAGGAATTTTCCCTCTGGGTTCCATATATCCTTCACCAAAGTGTGTGACATTGGTTTCGTAAACTGGAACTAATAAGTCGCCATAATTTTCTTTAAAAAAATCAATGGTCCACTTCTCTTTACCTGGCCAATTATTCATCAAATTGGAAAATACAACTGGCCTCAAATCTGTTAAATATTCCTTTGCAAAAGATTCACGATTTAAATCCGCCCTCTTCTCAACTGGCTTTAAATTCAGCATAGTTTTCTGCTTTTTGAGGATAGGCACCTTATGTGTTCCTACTCCTTAAGGATTAATGGGTGATCAAATGACGATTCGTAAAAATAATAACTTATCAATAAAAGTATTTGCCTACAATGTGTTAAAAGTAAAATATTTTTAAAAAACTCAAACGCAAGATTACTTTAAACTTGTACATTCTACTCTAATTTTAGGAACTAAAATAGATTTTTTACCGTATGCTATTCTGTTTCATCACCAAAAACTGAGGTATTTTTTTTCACATTATTGACAAACATATGAAGATCCTCTACCAATTTCTTCGTAAATCCAGTGGATAATGATTAATTTTGTAGCAAACAGCAACTTTTTGACTTTTTAAGCCCAATAAGTTGCAAATACTATAGAAACACTAAATTCCGAGCCCTAGGGCACGTAAAGAACAAATTTAAGTATGGCTAAAAAAAGGAGCACGAGTAAGAAGCAGCTCTCGCTGAAGATGAGTATTAAGGATGAGCGTATCCCTAAACTAGTTGGCATCCTCTGTTTATTCCTCGCATTTTATCTATTCATTGCATTTTCCTCTTATCTATTCACTTGGCAAGTTGATCAAGATCGAGTACTCAGACACTCCTGGGGATTACTTTTTCAAGGTGATGTTGAAATGGCAAACTGGCTAGGAAGACTTGGTGCAATAGTTTCCAATATGTTTTTCTATTGGAGTTTTGGAATCGTTTCATTTATGTTTATTCCTATTCTTGTATACCTTGGATTGGGAAGAATTCGTAGGGTTCCATTTAAAGAACATGTACCAACATTATGGAGAAGCTTTTGGATATTGATTGCTGGTTCCATCTTACTGGCTTTTATTTTTCAAGGTTCTGAATTCAATTGGGGAGGTGCTTTCGGAAAACAAGTTTGTGAGCAACTCATCAATTTTGTTGGAAAAATAGGTCTTAGCGTTTTGATTCTTTTTGTAGGTATCGGTCTTGCTGTTTGGACTTTCAATCCTAACTTTAATGAAATGACTTTTAGTGGTGTGATTGGAGAGATCAAAGATTATTTTAACAACCTGATCAATGGTCGCCCAAAGCCAAAACGAAAAGCTACACCACGAACATTAGAAGAACATAAACCTGCTCCAACTACTGGATTAAGACCGAGCAGACAGCTTGCAGAAGGTGAGACACCTGCCGCAACAAATTCTTTCGAGGTAGTTTCAGATCGACCTGTCGCTCCTGGAGCTCCGTCATCTGACTCACTAAAACCTCCATCAACAGTATCAGACAAAACTTCTATTGAAGACACTCATAATCCCCTAAAAGAAGGACAACTTTCTTTTGACTTAGCAAAAAAGAAAAGAGAAAAGCACGAAGCGATTAAACCAGGTGAATCAAGTTTAGAAATTTCACAGCCAGAAGTACAGGAGCCAAACGGAGAGGATTCGATCACTCCAGAGACTCAGATCGCTGCTGAAAACGTAAATCATACCGAGCCTTATGATCCAACTTTAGAATTGTCTTCTTATGAAAATCCAGTATTGGCTTTACTTGAAGATTATCATGAACAAAAAGTTGAAATCGATCGAGCAGAACTCGAACAAAATAAAGATCAAATTATTGAGACTTTACTCAACTACAAGATCGAGATTGTAAAAATTAAAGCGACCATCGGGCCTACCGTTACACTTTATGAGATTGTCCCAGCTCCTGGTGTACGTATTTCGAAAATCAAAAACCTGGAAGATGATATCGCCTTAAGTTTAGCCGCTTTGGGTATTCGTATCATCGCACCGATTCCCGGAAAAGGAACCATCGGTATCGAGGTACCAAATAAAAACAAACAGATCGTTTCGCTCAAGGAAGTTTTGATGAGTGATAAATTCAAACGAGCAAAGATGGATCTTCCTATTGGTTTAGGAAAAACCATTTCGAACGAAGTGT
Source organism: uncultured Saprospiraceae bacterium (assembly GCA_937921595.1). GTDB lineage: Bacteria > Bacteroidota > Bacteroidia > Chitinophagales > Saprospiraceae > JAHDHW01. The sequence continues at coordinate 23,401 of CAKZTD010000124.1, read as the reverse complement.
TTGTAGCTGACCTTGCTAAGATGCCTCACTTGCTTATTGCAGGGGCAACCGGTCAAGGTAAATCTGTTGGGATCAATGTTATCCTGATGTCCTTATTATATAAAAAACACCCTTCACAGGTCAAGTTCGTTTTGATTGATCCAAAAAAAGTTGAACTTTTCCCTTATAGCAAAATTGAGAATCACTTCCTTGCTTATTTACCAGGCTTGGATGAACCTATCGTAACCGATACCACCAAAGTAGTCCATACTTTGAACTCGCTAATTATTGAGATGGAAACGCGTTATGATCTATTGAAAAAAGCACATGCTCGAAATATTCGAGAGTACAATCAAAAATTTGTTGATCGACGTTTGAATCCAAACAATGGTCATAAATTTATGCCATTCATTGTGTTGGTAGTAGATGAGTTTGCGGATTTGATTATGACTGCTGGTAAAGAAATTGAATTACCTATTGGTCGTTTGGCTCAACTTTCTAGAGCCGTAGGGATTCACCTAATCATCGCAACACAAAGACCTTCAGTAAACATTATCACCGGGGTGATCAAAGCCAACTTCCCCGCTCGTATTGCCTTTAAGGTAACGGCGAAAGTGGATTCCAGAACCATTCTGGATACTGGTGGTGCTGATCGATTGATTGGTCGTGGAGATATGCTACTTTCTTTTGGTAGTGATATCATTCGTCTGCAATGTGCTTTTGTAGACACACCTGAAGTAGAAAAAGTTTTAGATTATATTCATAATCAACCAGGATATCCAACACCATACTTTCTTCCAGAATTTCATGGCGATGATGATGGACCTTCCAAAGGAGGACAACTTAAGGTTTCTGACCTTGACGAAAACTTCACTGATGCTGCACGCTTAGTCGTACAGAATCAACATGGTTCTACCTCTATGATTCAAAGAAGGCTTAAACTCGGTTACAACCGAGCAGGTCGAATTATGGATCAATTAGAGTCTCTAGGAATTGTCGGGCCGAGTGAAGGAAGTAAAGCTCGTGAAGTTTTAGTTTACGATGAAGTAGAATTGGAACGATATTTGGAAGACCTGAAAACTAGGAAATAGGAGGCAACCTTGCGAATTTATTTGCAGGGGAACTTAAACCCGGCGAACCTTTGTTCGTTGGGTTTTTTGTTTTAGGGCCTTTTAAAAGCTTTCTAGGCTATTCAATCGCCTTTTCGTCCAATCTACCATAAGATTTTCTCGTTTTTTAGTTATTTTCAGTTTTGTAACATCTGGAGCCTTTTAGATGAATTTTCACCTCTAAACTCCAGATTTACTAATTTTTCGCTCTTTCGAGGGAAAAATATTTAGTAAATCTTTTTTCCCAAAAAATCATTTCTTTTCAAAAAATTAACCACAATCATGAAAAAAATCCTCCCAATTCTTTTAATCGTTGCCATTTTTCTTGGCTGTAAATCAGATACACCAAAGGAGACCGCCAAAATTGTCAAGCAATATACCATTGATGTTTTTATGGATAACGAAAGTATTTTTGGAAGTTCCTTCTCTCATGACTATTCAAAATTATTAGTAGGCTCCAACAAATCAGGGACCTTTAATGCTTACACCATCCCAATAGGTGGCGGCGAAAAAACAGCATTAACTAAATCTGATGCAACGATCCGCCCGATGAGTTTCTTTCCAAAAGATGATCGAATTCTTTATGCTTCAGATAATGATGGAGATGAGATTTATCATATTTTTCTTCGGAACGAGGACGGAACAATCACTGATCTAACTCCAGACAAAGGAGCCAGAGCTTCTATGTATGGATGGACAGATGATTACACAGGTTTTTATTATGGTTCTAATAAACGGAATCCTCAATTCATGGATGTCTATGAAATGAATATCGATAATTTTGAATCGACTTTAGTTTTTCAAAATGATGAGGGCCACGACTTCGGTGGAATTTCAAATGATAAAAAATACATGGCTTTGAGTAAGTCAATCAACACCAACGACTCTGACATGTTTCTTTATGATCTTGCGGCTAAAAAGATGATAAAAATATCTGAGCAACAGGCTGGATATTCTCCTTCAGATTTTAGTACTGATAGCAAAAACCTTTACTATACAACAGACAATGGTTCAGAGTTTAAATATTTAAAAAAGTACAACATCGAAACAGGAACCCACGAAGATGTTTTGAAAAAAGACTGGGATATCTCTTATGCTTATTTTTCTAAAACCGGAAAATACCGAGTCGTCGGAGTAAACGTAGATGGCAAAAACGAGTTAAGTATTTTGGATATCAAAAGTGGAAAGGAAGTTCAATTTCCAAAAATAGAAGGTGCTGATATTAGCTCTGTTCGTATTTCCAAAAATGAAGAATTAATGACTTTCTATGCGGGTAGTTCAAAGTCTACGAGTAATCTTTATACTTTCGATTTGAAAACTGGAAAACACAATCAATTAACCAATACATTGAATAAAGATATTGTACCCGATGATTTGGTAGAAGCAAGTGTTGTTCGTTTCAAATCTTTTGATGGCTTGGAAGTTCCTGCAATTTATTACAAACCTCATAACGCAACGGCTACGAATAAAGCTCCAGCATTGGTTTGGGTACATGGTGGACCTGGCGGACAATCGCGTCAAGGTTATAGTGCTAATGTTCAATACCTGGTCAATCATGGTTACGCTGTACTGATGGTAAACAATCGTGGAAGTAGCGGATATGGAAAATCATTTTTTCAAATGGATGATCAAAACCATGGAGAGAAAGACCTCAAGGATTGTATTGAAGGCAAAAATTATTTGGCCTCCCTTCCTTATATCGACAAAGATAAAATTGGAATCATCGGAGGAAGTTACGGTGGTTACATGGTGATGCGAGCGATGACTCATGCACCGGAAGAATTTAAAATCGGAGTCAACATCTTTGGTGTAACCAACTGGCTTAGAACTTTAAAAAGTATTCCGCCTTGGTGGGAGTCATTCAAGGATGCGCTTTATTTAGAAATGGGTGATCCGAATACAGCAGACTCTGTTCGACTATATGACATCTCTCCGCTTTTCCATGCGGATCAAGTTAAAAACCCGGTTATGGTTTTACAAGGGGCAAAAGACCCTAGAGTTTTGCAAGTCGAGTCCGATGAGATGGTTGCAGAAATCAAAAAAAATAATGTCCCCGTAGAATATGTACTCTTCGAAGATGAAGGACATGGTTTTGTCAAAAAAGAAAATCAGATTGAATCGAATACTCGGATCTTACAATTTTGCGACAAGTATTTGAAAGGCGATCCCGCGATGAAGAACTAAGACAATATCGCTATGTCGTTATTGATTATACAGTTAAATAACGACATAGCGATACATTTACATCAATTCATCCAGCACTCCACCAATCTCCTGATTAATTTCTTCTTTTAGCTCACGTTCCAATTCTGGAAAATATTGCCTATGGTAAGTCCTAGTTATTACGCCGCTTTTCAAAACACTAATTTGATCACAAATCCCAGTAAAGGATTCTAAAATATGAGAAGACAAAATGATGATCTTCCCTTGAGCTTTTAGTCTTTGTAATATTTGAAAAATCTTCTCATTACTTTCCACATCTACCCCACTGAAAGGCTCATCCAAAATCATCACTGGACGCTCTAAGGAAATAACTCCAAGAAAAGCTAATTTCTTTTTCATCCCCGTTGAATAAGTATCAATCATATCATTCAATGGCAAATTAAAAAGACGATTCCATTGATCGACATCAAAAGACTTATTGGCTAAAGAAACAATATCGAGGTACTCTTTCCCTTTCATGTAAGAATAGAAAAAAGGACTCGTTTCTAAAAAAGCGATGGACTTGCTATCGATAGCTTCTGCATCTATTTCACAAGTGCCAGAATCCTTTTTTATAAAACCATAAATCGACCTAAACAAAGTGGTCTTTCCAGCACCATTCATTCCTAAGAGACCATGAATTTCTCCAGGAAGAAGTTCTAAATTCAATTTTTTTAAAACCTGATGATCACCGTAGGAGACATTAAAATTATTAATCTTCAGCATAATACATTCGGATATTTTTTCGAGCTTTTCGCCAGTAGAAAATTAAGTAGAGTAAGGTTATCGGATAGAAAAAAGGAATCAGTATCGATCCAAAAAAAATAGAATTTGCCATTGAATTATAAACCTTTCTCCGATGAGGTCCATAATGCGCATATTTATAAAAAATATTAAAAAGGATTACGGTACTTCCTAAAAATAATACCGCAAGCAAAAGGTACCAGTACTCTAAATGAAAAATAAAAAACGATACCATAAAGGGGATGCACAAAAGATAATACAAACCCAAATAAGTTTTAACCTTAGCTGTCAAAATCCCGCTTTTAAAATGAATGGCCTCCAACAAATCCTTACCTTCTACCTCATCAAAAAAGGACGTAAAAAACAAAGCGATCAAAAGTATAAAAACGATCGCTACGGTTAGAAATTTAGAAGTCAGCAAACAAATGATATAAAGCAAACCTAAAGGAATGGCAAACCTTCGCAATTGACTCTTTGCTTCAAAAGCAGCTTTTGGTAAGAAATTTAGATCAAGTCTATTCGTAAAAGAATGACTACTGATCTCCGGATTCGGAAGCATCGCGATGAATAATACGCCAATCGTCTGAAACAGGATCGCTCCAAAGTTCCCTCCGACTAAATACGCAATAGCCATTGGCAAAGTCAATAAGATATACTCTGCTACATATAATTTCTTCCTGTCCAATTCCAGCATCCGTAAAAAGCCTGCATCCTTTCGACTAAAATGAACAGACGCAATAATCATTATACCTATTAAGCCCATCAACATCGTTTCACTTCTAATCAATGCCTCTACCAATCCCAAAAAGAACCCCAAACAGACCAAGATCAACAAAACAATATAAATTGCTCCAATCTCTTTGAACAATCTTATAATCTGCCTCAGTCTAAAATCGAGTATTCTTCCTATCATATCCTAAAAATCTAAAATCAAGTTCTAAGCATTAAATTTAAAAGACCAATGACTTTCTATCATCGCCCAAAAGCTTGTTTATACCAATTAACAATAGTTTAACTCCCACTATAGAGCAATCTACTTCTAGAGGCCTTATTTTTGTACCTTTATCCCCAACAATTAATGATATGTTAGCGTTTATAAGGAGACTAAACCTTCTTAAAAAATAAGAGTCTAAAAAGAAAAAAATACAATGAAGCATTTACTTTCAATATTATTTGTACTCGCGATTACCTCGATTGTTACTGCTCAAAACGAGGCAATTCCTAAGCAATTACTTCATACAGAGAAATCTGACCCTGAAGCTAAAGTTATTTTAGATAAAACTAAAGCACTCTACGAGTCTTTCAAAACCATGGAAGCTGACTTTACCCTAACCATTGAAGTGCCTTTGGAAGATAAAGAAGTTCAAAAAGGAAAGATCATTCAGGCTGGAGATAAATATCAACTTTCTCTTCCCGGTTTTAAAGTAGCTTCGAATGGAAAAACCGTTTGGACCTACATGATCAATAACAAACAAGTACAAATCTCTGATGCTGAAGAAATAGAAGATTCTGAAGAATTTCTTTCTCCTACTGACTTTTTAAAAATGTATGAAAGAGGAGACTTCTTCTATGTTTTGATGAATGAGGCTTATGAAGGAAAAACGCCGATTCAACAAATTGAATTTAAACCAAAAGACAATGACTCAGAATATTCAAAAATGAGAGTCACCATCAATAAGAGCAATTCAGAAATGATACGTATCAAGGTATTTAGTAAAGATAGCTCAAGATTTACATTGGCCATCGATAAACTAACATCTAACAAAGACTATACAGTTTCAGACTTCAAAATAGATACAGCTGTTCTCCCTGAGGATGTAGACGTTGAAGATCTACGGATGTAAATTATACATTCTTCTTTATTATAAAAAAATAGGTTTACTAAGCTTTGAAAGTTTAGTAAACCTATTTTTTTTATTCTTCCCCTAAATTCCTTTTTTTAACTATTTTTACGACCTATCAAAAATAGCCTAACCTAATCAAAAGCTTATAATTTTGATAAGTTATGCGAATCAGGTTTGAAAGGATTAAGATGGCTCTTTAAGAGTTTATTTTCAACCTGAATGAAAACGGTATTAGATATTCGCCATTAAGAGAGATCGAAAACCTAATACCTAATTCCGTTTTTACTAGCTTAGAGGGATTTAAAAACTAATAATATTTCAAGCCTTATTTGGCATTTTCAGTAAAAAAAATAACTGTTCTCCTCCGATGAAATTCAAATCGCACATTATAAAACCTATCGCTAAAAAGATTGCTAAAGATATCGATCGCTGGTCTGCTGATGCGGTTAATGCTCAAGAAAAAGTTTTTAAAAGACTAATCAAAAAAGCGAGAGGAACGGCATTTGGAAAAGATCATGGTTTTGAAAACATCAATAGCCACGAAGCTTTTGCAGCGCAAGTGCCTATCAGAGATTATGAAGACCTTAGACCTTATATCGACAGAATCATCGCTGGAGAAAAAGATGTACTTTGGAGAGGTCGACCTAAGTATTTTGCAAAAACCTCTGGAACAACTTCCGGGGTCAAATATATTCCGCTGACCAAGGATAGTATTCCCAATCATTTTGGAACCGCTCGAAATGCACTTTTTAATTATTATGCCCGAACTGGAAATGGTGATTTTCTCGATGGCATGTTGATCTTTCTTTCCGGGAGTCCAGAACTCACTAAAACTGGAGACATCCATACGGGACGCTTATCGGGGATTGTCAACCACCAAGTTCCGCAATGGCTTCGAACCAATCAACTTCCAAGTTACAAAACCAATTGTATCGAAGAATGGGAAGAAAAATTAGAAGCGATTGTCCGGGAAACTAAAAATCAAGACATGCGACTCATTAGTGGAATTCCACCTTGGGTGCAAATGTACTTTGAACGCTTGCTTGAAAAAACTGGAAAGAAACACGTCAAAGATATTTTTCCAAACTTCAGTGTCTTCGTCTATGGTGGGGTCAACTATGAACCTTACCGTAGCTCTATCGAAAGTCTGATTGGCAAACGAATTGACAGTGTAGAAACCTACCCTGCCTCCGAAGGTTTTATCGCTTTTCAAGATAGTCAGGAGGAGAAAGGACTTTTACTCAATGCTTATAGTGGCATCTTTTTCGAATTCATTCCTGCAGAAGAAATTTTCAATGACAACCCAACTCGTCTAAGTTTAGCTCAAGTAGAAACTGGTGTAAACTATGCCATCATCATCAATAATAATGCAGGGCTTTGGGGATACAACATTGGCGACACCGTCGAGTTTGTTTCACTCAATCCTTATCGTATAATTGTAACGGGACGCATCAAACATTTCATCTCCGCATTTGGAGAACATGTGATTGGAAAAGAGGTAGAAGATTCTTTGCTAAGTGTTGCAAAAGAAGAAAATATAAATGTGATAGAGTTTACCGTAGCTCCTCAGATCAATCCTGCGAATGCTGAAACGCCCTATCACGAGTGGCTAATAGAATTTGATCAAGTCCCAGATTCTCTAGAAAATTTTGCAAAAAAAGTGGACGCTATGATGGCTCGACGAAACATCTATTATGATGATTTGATCAAAGGTAAAGTTTTGCAGACTTTAAAAATCACGCCACTCCAAAAAGATGCTTTTCGATCTTATATGAAATCTCAAGGCAAACTTGGCGGACAAAATAAAGTACCACGACTTTCTAATGATCGCAAAATCGCAGATCAACTTCAAGCTTATAAATTATAAAAGTATTTTGATAGACTTCACTATACAAGCTCAAACATTTTTGAAAATTACTTCGTAACTTAGGTTCCTCCGCGTTTCTCATTTCCTGCGGTTTAGTATTTCAACCACAGTAAAAAAACAAATCAATGAGTACACATACCACTAACATTTGGAAAGTTTCTCAAGATAAAAAAACGGAACACCAAGATATTCTTGCGATCGAAGAACCTGTAGAAATCCGTTTAGATATTGAAGGCAAACAAAAAAGCATTTCGATTACCATGCGAACACCTGGTAATGATTTTGAATTGGCTGCTGGTTTTCTTTTTACAGAAGGAATCATTCAATCAAAAGATCAAATCGAAAGTATCGAGCATCCCAAAAGTTGGAATCCAGAAACCGAAGGTAATATCGTTTCTATCAAGATAGCAGATGGAGTAGAAATTGATTTTGAAAAATTAGAACGCCATTTTTATACTTCTTCTAGTTGCGGCGTTTGTGGAAAATCCTCCATCGATGCGATCAGAGCAACAGGTCTAAAAAACATGGAAGATAAAATCGAACCTTTCCCAAGTAAACTTATTCACCAACTTCCAGAACTCCTAAGACAACAACAAAATATCTTTGATGAAACCGGAGGACTACATGCTGCTGCACTTTTCGATAAAGAAGGAAATTTAATTTTTGTTAGAGAAGATGTCGGTCGCCACAATGCTGTAGACAAATTAGTGGGTACCGCATTATTAAATGGAAATCTCCCACTAAAAAATCATCTCATCATGGTAAGTGGGAGAGCAAGTTTCGAACTCATTCAAAAAGCTGCCATGGCAGAAATTCCAATCCTTGCTGCAGTCGGAGCACCATCAAGTCTAGCCGTTTCATTAGCTCAAGAACTTGGAATGACTGTTCTTGGTTTCGTCCGAGATCAACGATTCAATATTTATTGCGGAGCAGAACGGATTGACTAAAATTATTATTAAAAAAAATAAAAAACCTAAAACACTCACCTTTTTCATAGTCAAGCCTTTATATATCCTAAAAAACAAATACGTCTTCCGGGTCAATGTCACGAAATCTACAAAGATTTATTCAAAAAACTATCTAGACCCCTACCCAGGACCCCTAACTACAAATTTAGTTTTATTTTCTAGTCACATTTTATCTAAAAACTGGTTTTAAAAAAGATAATCCTCTCTTTATATTAGAGTAGTAGAAACCTAAAAAGCAAAGCAAAATATAAGGTTTCGAGGCCATCCCAACCGAACAATATCTTTGACATCTCAAAGAAGAAATTAATATTTTTACAATTATAATCCCACAAACAGTTTTGTTCTTTTTAGACTTCATGTATAAGAAATAAAGATTTAAAAAGAACTGAGTCTTAATCATCTTTTTGATGCGCTACAGGTGGCAAATCATAAGATATCAGTAATAAGACTGCACGTCTTATAGAGAGAGGTTTGAATGCAAAAGCCGGCCTTGGAATCAAGGCCGGCTTTGCTAGTTTTATTTTTCAATCTCGTAATTTTTTAATTCCTACAAGTAAACTTAAGGAATCTATTCTATCAGAATCTTCCCTGTAACAAATCGTCCTGCCTCATCTTCAACTCGGTAAAGGTACATTCCAGAAGAAAGATTTCCTCTTTCCAAAGTAAGCACCGATTCTTCAATTCCTTCGATTCTTCTAATCGGCTGACCCAACATATTAAAAAGACTAAAATCTAGTGCTCCAATATTTGTAGGCAAGGCAATATTTGTTTGCGAACTCATCGGGTTCGGGTAAGCTTTTACCTCTGACAAAGGACCATAAACTTCTTGCGTAGGTGTCGGTGAATCAAAAATAACTCCAGTCGTATCCGTTACATACATCAAGACCATGACCATCATTTCATCATCCGAAGTTAAACCAAAAGAAACTGGATTTGGGCCTTCATTCACATAAGTTGCTTCATGAATAATTCCATTATTAAAATTAAAAGTTAGGGGCTTAAATGGCTCTGAATACTGAATCGGAATATGCTGATAATCAAAAAACGGACTCACACATCCAGGAATTCCATTTGGACAAGAAGCATCATAAATTAAATCTCCTTGTTGACCATTTATTCGTTCATAAACTTTATAGCCAGTCCCCCATTGATGCGTATGTCCCATCATTCCCCAAATAAATGCTTCTCCAAGATTATCATTCACCACATCAATTTCCGTATCCGTATTTCCATTATTTAGAATATAAATATCATCATTGACAATCAACTCCGTTTTCATTTCTTGTGCAGCAATCCCGGCTTCTTGTGTATAAACATTCACATAAGCTTCCGCTTTTAAAACTGCAGTCGACGAGTAATTGATATAATGAGAATTTAAATCCAATACAATATCATCTTCCCATGAAAATGCAGTGCCTTGTGGAAGTCTAAGATCTGTCGATTCTTGAACAGCAGCTACTAGGCCGATTCCAAAATGATACGGATCCACTCTAAATCCATGGTTCACCGCATTAGCATAACTTGGATTATCAAAATCATACAATATTAAGTGATGAGAAGAAGGACCAATCTTCATATCTACACGATTGACTTCCATATCATTCTCTAAGAGCATATCCAATTCATATTTTTGAAAATACTCTAACTCATCTCCTGGCTGTCCAGCAGGTTTCACAAAATAAGGTCCCATCTTTATTTGAAAACCCTCTTCTGCTGCTGGTGGTTCTGGTGCACCATCAGGGAAACTTTCAATACCATTAACGTTATAAAAAGCTTCAATTACGAGGGGATCTACAACCGTTCCATTACTAGGCGAACCATACAAAATCCATTGGCGAACCATTTCTTTTTCAACATCTGTCAATTGATCCTGCGCAGCAGGAGGCATCGTACCACCTTCCATGTCTTGCCCTTCTTGAAAATGGATTGTTTCTTCTAGTCCCTGATTTAGTTTTCTAAATAGATAACTTAAATCCGGTCGACCAGGATAAATGTATTTAAAACCTTTTGAGCTGGCAAAAGTATTCGATGGCGTCACATTAGAGATGTTACTAAAAACATCTTGTGCTCTAGCAGAAACAGTTGCGCCTGCTCCTTCTAGGTCTAAACCATTTTGAGGATCCGCATTATTATGGCAAGAAGCACAATTATCCTGAAGGATATTGTAAACTTCAACCATAGTAGATTGAGCCTGTAAAAAAGTGGTAAAAAATAAGAGTGTAAGGATAGATAGTGTAGTTTTTTTCATCATTTGCTTTATTGATTTTTTGGCAATTAATAAATTTTATTAGTAATTTGCGTGCTACTTACCAATCAGAATTCCATTGTTATAGACAATTTCAGATTTTAAATGTTGCATGTTTAGATATTGCATTAGTTACGACAGGTTACTTTTTGTTATAATATTATAACTTCATTCAAAATAGCTTATTGTACTTTAACAACTGCTATCAAGTTACAAACTTCTTAAGTATTAATCTGTTAAAATGCAGCTTTGTTTGCTGTGAAAATTATTGAAAGGATCAATTAGTTATCTTGTTCAATTCTTTTTACTGATGTAATATTATTGACAGTACCCCTATGGCTTTGTGAGAAAATTCTAATTTAAAATAATTTTATTTTTTAAAACCTAAATATAATTTTGATATGAAAAAATTCTACGTATTTCTATTTTTTGCTGCTTTTACAACTGGCCTTATGGCTCAGGTTGAAGTTACTTTTTCTGTGGATTTAAATACCGAAGGTGCATCTACTGATGGTGTATTTGTAACGGGTAACTGGATGGGGGCCGCAGGCCTTGGTGGAGACTGGCAAGAACCAAGTACTAACACAGATGCTCAATTATTAGATGCTGATGACGATGGTGTTTTCACGCTAACCGTTACAATGGCCGCTGGAGATTACGAGTACAAATATGCTAATGGCTCAGGATGGCCAAATGCGGAAGCAGGTGGAGACTCTGACAATTATCAAGCTGACCTTTCTGCTTGTGGCGGAATTGGTAATGGCTATGGTGGTTTTAATCGTGGTCTTTCAGTACCTAATGAAGCTGCATACACCGTTACTACTTATGAATTCAATACTTGTACGGAATCTCCACTTACCAACACCAATGAATTAACTACAATTCAAGATGTGAAAATCACACCTAATCCAACAAGTGGATTATCAGTAGTTACTTTTGCAAATCCTAATAATGCAAACCACAACATCATGGTGACTTCAATCACTGGTCAGGTCGCTCAACAATTCCAAAACGTAACAGGAACAAGCTTAGAAATCAATACTCAGAATCTTACGGCTGGTATGTATTTCGTGACTTTCCAAAACGATCTAGGAGAAGTAGGAAGTGAAAAATTGATCGTTCAGTAAAAAATTATTTTAAGAATATTTACTTTAAAAGCCTGATCAACTATTGGTCAGGCTTTTTTTTATTTCACCTAGTACAACCAAAAGATACTTTTCAAGCTCTTTTAAGTGTTTTACAACCAGAAAAACCTAAAATTCTGTTTATACGAATAAGCAAGGATTTCCTACAATAATTAACAAAAAAAACGTAATTTTGCACGCTTATGAAAAGTAGACTTTTTTTATTCCTCCTTTGTGGTGCTGTGATGATGACAACAGCTTGTAAATCTGAGTTTGAAAAGCTTAGAGCAACTGGCGATTCTGATACCCTTTACAAGAAAGCTTTTGAGTTCTATGAAGCAGAAGAGTATTTAAAAGCTCAAACGCTTTTCGAATTGGTAATCAGTAACTTACGTGGAAAAGTAGAAGCTGAGAAAGTTTATTTCTACTATGCAAATACACATTATAAACTTAGAAAATACGTTTTAGCGAGTTATTACTATAAAAACTTCACTAACACCTTCCCAAATAGCGAATATCGGGAAGAAGCAGATTTTCTAAGTGCTTACGCAAATTATAAAATGTCACCAGTATATCGACTGGATCAAACGTATACTGCTAAAGCGATTGATGAATTTCAGTTGTTCGCTAACACTTATCCAAACAGTAAAAAAGTGGAAGAGTGCAACCTTTTGATAGATGAAATGCGTAAAAAGCTAGAGAAGAAAGCTTATGCGGAAGCAGAATTGTATTTTGACTTACAAGAATACCAGTCTGCCACTCATACGTTTGAAAATATGTTAAGAGATTTCCCGGATACTAAGCAAGCTAAGAACATACGTTATATGATTGTCAAAGCTTCTTACGATCTGGCAATTAAAAGTGTTTACGAAAAGCAGCAAGAGCGTCATCTAGAAGTAATTAAAAACGCGGACCTATTTTTGAGTAAATATGCCAAGACTAGTCAAGCGAAAGAAGTAAGAGATATTAAAAATAATTCTAAGAATAAACTAAAAGATTTTTCATAATGAGTGATATCAAATCAAAAGTTCAAGGATTAGAGCCAAATGTTCAGGCCCGAGATATCGGACAACTGATCGAAAAAACAGGCAACATCTACGAAACCCTTACGATTATCTCTAAACGTGCTAATCAGATTGCTGTTGATCTAAAGCATGAATTGCACAACAAACTTGAAGAGTTTGCTGTAAATTCTGACACGATCGAAGAAATCCACGAGAATAAAGAGCAGATTGAAATCTCAAAGTTCTACGAGAGACTTCCTAATCCTGTTCTTATTGCTACTGATGAGTACCTTAAAGGGGAAATTCATGTCCTTAAAAATGAAAAACGCGATTTAGATAGCTAATCGTTTTCATCCTGATCTATTGAGTTTTTATAGAACTTAGATTAAGGTCAATATATAAAGTCATGATGTCGCTTTTGAATGCTGACACCATGACTTTGTAATTTTATGCCTATTCATTCTTTCCTTCTCTTCTAACTTTTTTATATGTCTTTGAAAGGAAAAAAAATCATTCTTGGAGTTTGTGGAAGCATCGCTGCTTATAAAACTGCTTTTCTTACCCGTCTTTTTATAAAATCTGGAGCGGAGGTTCAAATACTCATGACACCTTCAGCAACTTCATTCATTGGTCCATTAACGCTTTCTACGCTTTCCAAACGTCCTGTGCATACTGATGTCAGTTCAGAAGACAGTTGGAATAACCATGTAGAATTAGGTCTTTGGGCAGATGCGATGATTATTGCTCCGGCGACTTCTACGACACTAGCCAAATTGACGACTGGTCTTGCTGATAACGTAATTGTTGCTACTTATCTTTCTGCTAAATGCCCAGTTTTTATTGCTCCGGCAATGGATTTGGATATGTGGAAACACCCAGCAACAACTAACAATATCAAAACACTTCAATCCTATGGTAATCATTTAATTCCTGTTGGACATGGTGAACTAGCCAGTGGATTGGTAGGTGATGGACGTATGGCTGAACCAGAAGATATTATGCTTTTTTTAGAAAATTTCTTCAACAAGAAATTAGATCTTAAAGGAAAGCAAGCAATTATAACTGCTGGACCTACTTTCGAACCTATTGATCCTGTACGATTTATTGGAAATAGATCAACAGGCAAGATGGGAATTGCAATAGCAGAGGAGTTAGCATCTAGAGGAGCTAGTGTAAAATTGATCCTTGGCCCAACCAGAGAACGACCGAATCACCCCAGTGTTACCTGTCTTCACGTCAAAACCGCCGAAGATATGTATCAAGCTGCTCATGCAAATTTTGAAAATACGGATATTGCTGTTCTAGCAGCTGCTGTAGCAGATTATCGTCCAAAAGAAGTCGCTGATCAAAAAATCAAAAAGAAAGAAGGAGATTTTTCAATAAATTTGGAAAGAACAAAGGATATTGCTGCATCTCTTGGCGCAATTAAGCGTAAAGATCAAATAATCGTTGGTTTTGCATTAGAAACTAATAATGAACTGGAAAACGCGAAAAGAAAATTAAAAAAGAAGAACTTTGATTTTATAGTTTTAAATTCGCTAAATGATAAAGGTGCAGGATTTGCACATGATACCAATAAAATAACTCTCGTTTCTAGCAATAAGACGCAGGAATTTGAGTTAAAATCTAAGAAAGATGTTGCTGTAGATATTGTTAATGCTATTGTAAATATCTAAAGGAAATTTTAAACATAAGTTTTAAGACATGAAAAGATATATTCTACTCTTCGTTCTGATCATTTTTTGTAAGCTAGGTTCTGCTCAAGAGCTTGATTTTACTGTAAATATCAATACACCGAAGCTACAAACTACCGATCCAAAGGTATTTGAAAGCTTAAAAGAAAGTATGCTCAATTTTTTGAATAATCAAAAATGGACAGATGATTCTTTTGATCCAAAAGAGCGAATTAAATGCAATATCCAGATGACGATCAAAGATGAATTATCATCTAATTCATTTTCTGCAGATTTCGCCATTCAGGCAGTACGTCCGGTTTTTGGAAGTACTTATGAAACGCCATTATTATCACATGTTGATAAAGATTTCAACTTTACTTATGAGCAATTTCAACCTATGAATTTTACAAAAAATTCATTCTCAGATAATTTGACTGCTTTCCTCTCTTTTTATGTATACGTAATACTCGGGATGGATTATGATTCTTATTCGCTTTATGGTGGAGAGTCATACTTACAAACAGCAAATGATATTCTTACAACGATTCCTCCAAATGCTGCATCCGCCTATCCAGGATGGAGATCATTGGATGGAAACAGAAATAGATATTGGATCATTGAAAATCTGCTAAGTCCTAAAATAAGGGATTTCCGTCAAGCTATGTATGATTATCATCGACAAAGCCTAGATCTAATGTCAGAAGATGTCGAAACTGGAAGGGCGATCATGATGCAAGCATTAGAGACCATTTCCAAAGTCAATCGATCTTATCCTCGCTCCATGATCATCCAGATGTTTACCAATGCAAAATCAGGAGAAATCATCGAAATATTTAAAAAAGGTACACGAGAACAAAAAACTAGAGTCAGAAGTATCATGTCCAAGATTGATGCTTCTAATGCTTCAAAATATCGTACGCAAATAGGAAGATAACACAACGTTAATGAATTCCTAAAAAAGTGTAAGTGGACGTCCCGCTTACACTTTTTTTATTACTATTATCATTATATTTCTTTAGGTATCTTAGTCCTAAAATTTGCTTTAAAGCAAATCCTAATTAAATTTTTAGAATTATGAAAGTATACGCAGCCATTATAAGTTTATTCCTTCTTAGCCTTCCATCTTTTGCTCAATATGAGGAAGCTCCTGCAAAAATTTCTTGGGGACAAGAACAGGTCGAACCAAACAATTCTTTTATTTCTAAAGTTATTCCTGCTGGTGAAAACTTCTATGCGATTCGTAGAAAGACTAAATCAGGTATGCTAACAGGAGGTAAAAAGGTTTTCATTGAAAAATTTGATAAGAATATGAAGCTCGTAAAGTCTCAGGATATCGAGTTAAAATTTAAAGGCAAAGACCTCGATTTCGAGGACATGGTTATTATAAACAACAACCTATTCCTTTTATCATCATTCCACAATAAAGCGAAAAAGAAAAACTACCTCTTTGCTCAGATGATCAACATGAGAACTCTTACGGCAAGCAAAACGCTTAAGAAAATTGGAGAGATCGAAACACGAGGCATCAATAGGGAAGGAATTTTCGGAATTAATATTTCTAGGGATAGTTCTAAGATTTTAATCTATAATGAGCTTCCTTATAAGAAAGGAAAACCAGAACGTTTCTCATTAAAAATTTATACAAATGGTTTTGAAGAGGTCTGGAATAAGAACATCAATCTTCCTTACAACGATGATCGTTTTTCAGTAGAAGAATATAGAGTGGACAATAATGGAAATGTTTATTTACTCGGAGTGATTTATCAAGATCGTAATCGAAAAAGAAGACAAGGTAGACCAACTTATCAATACACCATTCTGGCTTATACTGCTGCGGGTAGTGACAAAGAAGAATACAAAATTAATTTCACCGATAAATTTATTACTGACCTCACTTTTAGAGTTGGAGATGACGGCGATTTGATTTGTTCTGGCTTCTATTCTGACAAGGGAACATACAGTATCAAAGGAACTTACTTTTTTCGACTTAACCCGAATACAAAAGAAATATACAACCGTAATTTAAAGGAATTTGAATTTGAATTTCTAACAGAGTTTATGTCCAATCGTAAAAAGTCAAAAGCCAAAAAAGCTGAAAGAAACGGAAACACCAAACGACAAGCAGAACTTTATAGTTATTCTTTAGATGATTTGGTATTACGAAGTGATGGTGGAGCGCTTTTGATTGCAGAGCAATATTTTGTCGAACGGAGAGATAATCGTTATAACAGTTATGGTAACCTCGGTTACACCAACGCAGTAAACGATGTTGATTATTATTACAATTATAATGACATCATCGTAGTAAATATTCAACCAGATGGAGAAATCGAGTGGACGGCAAGGATTCCCAAAAGACAAGAAACCATAAACGACGGTGGTTATTATTCATCTTATGCGATGTCGATTGTAAGAGATAAAATTTATTTTGTTTTTAATGATAATGGTAAAAATTTCCAATCCAAAAGACGACCAGACAAGGTTTACTTTTTTAATGGTAAAAATTCCATCATTGCCTTGGCTGAAATCTCCAGAGATGGTTCCGTAAATACCTATCCCCTTTTTAGCAATAGAGATGCGAGTACGATTACCAGACCTAAAATCTGCAAGCAAACAGGAAGAAACAAAATGGTTATTTATGGAGAAAGAGGTAGACGTTACCGTTTTGCAGATTTAGAGTTTCAAAATTGAATTTTTATAAAAAAATGAAAGTACTTAGCTATCTTTTCGCTTTCAAATAAATAGCTAGTCGAAGTCGATTTATCAAAGCTTCAATTAGCTTCATTTTTATAGCTTTAACAATAATTTAATCCATTGGAACGAATCGCCATTTTTGCATCAGGAACAGGTAGTAACGCTAAAAAAATTATCGAACACCTTCAAGGTCATCCGGATATCGAAGTTAGCCTCGTTGTTTCTAATAATAAGAATGCCAAAGTATTAGACATGGCACGTAGTTTTAATATCCAAACATTGGTCATTGATAAAGCCCAACTAAAGGATAACAATTACATTTTAGAAAAATTTTCCATATTTCCTATAAATTTCATCGTATTGGCGGGTTTTTTGTTACTGGTACCTAGATACCTGGTGGGTAAATTTCCCAAAAGCATTGTTAACATCCATCCTGCTTTACTTCCTCAATTTGGAGGAAAAGGAATGTACGGGATGAATGTACACAAAGCGGTTAAGGAATCAGGAGTGAAAGAAACCGGAATCACTATTCATTATGTCAATGAAAAGTATGATGAAGGCTCAATCATTTTTCAGGCTTCATGTCCTGTTCTTCCTGATGACACACCAGAGTCAATTGCAAAAAATGTTTTAAAACTTGAACACGAACATTTTGCAAAAACTATTGAACGAATTTTGAACAAAAACTTAGATTCTGTTAAATAGTCTGTCTAAATTTTAACTCCCTTCTGAATTCTTTCCACCTCATCATTGAGGCACTCATTAGTATTGGAAAGTTTTAACCTTTATTAAAAAAGGTTGTGAATTAATTTTTTGACTGGTATTTAGAACCAAAATTCTTAAACGATGACCCTAAGATTTTTACTATTGGCAACATGCCTTTACTTCGCTACTCCTGGATTTTCACAGGAAGGTACTTGGAAAAAGATCTCTAAGTCTGCTGATCAACTCTTCGCAAATGGAAATTACGAGGAAGCTGCCAATTACTATCTCGAAGCATATAAACAAAAAAAGTCTAAACCTAATTTTTTAAATCAAGCAGCTATTTGCTATGAGAAATTGAGGTTGTACAGCAAATCTGCAAACCTTTATAAGGAATTAAAAGATCATGCAGACTTTCCTTTAGCTCGCCTTCAATTTGCTCGTGCGTTAAAACAAAATGGAGAACATGATGAGGCTATCACTATATTCAAAAGCTTTTTAGTCAACTATAAAGGAAGCGATAGTAGCAAGTATATTAAAATTATAAAAAACGAAATCGAAGGTTGTGAGCTAGCTATGACGGGAAACTCCAATGAACAAGGACGCATGGTTGAACACCTCAGCGAAAATGTCAATACTATGGCTGATGAGGTATCACCCCTACCATTCAATGATGACATCCTTTATTTCTCTTCTACCATGGAAGGTTTTTCTAAAATATACCGATCACATTACCAGGATGGTGAATGGACCAAAGCAATCGTTCCAAACTTTCCTAATTTTAAAGATAAACATGTTGCTCATGGTACTTTTACACCTGATAATCAGCGGTTTTATTTTACCCTTTGCAACAATACGGACTTTGATGTAGTCGATTCTCAATGTGATATCTATGTGACGATCCGAACTGATGAAGGTTGGAGTAATCCTAGAAAATTACGTGATTATGTAAAATTAGAGGGTACAACCGCGACGCATCCTTTTGTCATGCATGATGGAGATACCGAAGTTTTATATTTTTCTTCTGATAGAAAAGGTGGAAAAGGTGGAATGGATATTTGGTTTATGACTAGACATGTCGATAGCCCTGAATACGATTTTACCTTACCTAAAAATGCTGGTCATAATATCAATACGATAGGAGATGAAATTACTCCTTTTTATAATGAAGAACAAGGCGAGTTATATTTCAGTTCTAATGGACATCCTTCAATGGGAGGCTACGATGTTTTTAAATCTCTTGGTAGTATGTCTAAGTTTTCAAAGCCTCAAAATCTTGGAAAACCTGTAAACTCTAGTGCTGATGATTATTATTTTGTTGAAAACAAATCACAGACAGGTAGTTTTGTTTCTTCAAATAGAACTTATGGTTCTGAGAAGGTTTCTACAGATAATGATGATCTTTTCTTTTTTTCTGTGCCAGTAAAAGAAATTTTTGCCCGCGGAAATGTTTATGATAAAAATAATAATTCAATTATCACTGATGTTCAAGTGATCCTTTATGAAGTAAAAAATTCTGGTAAAAAGAGACTACTTCAATCTATCATCGCAAATAGCGGAGCGTATCAATTTTCATTAATTCCTGAACGAGCTTTCGAAATTGAGGTTATCAAAGGTGGTTTTCAAACCTCTGGTTTTAGCTTTAATACTTTTGCTTTTGATGAAAATAAAGAATATGGTAAATCGGTTTATCTCGAAAAAGAAGGAATGGTTGCTAAATTTGAAGAACCTGTTTTTCAGGAATCTTCTTCTACAGCAAGCGTCGATCCTGTAATTTCAAGTTCTGCACCAGTAGTCGTTGAAACTCCGGTAGTGACAAGTACTCCGGAGCCTGTTGCAACTACAGCCATTACAACAACTGTTGCTTCTGACTTACCGAGTACTTATGTAAATTCCTATTACCAAGGGATGGAAGTAACTACTTCAGCTCCTAAGCTGAATGGTGTTTATTTTAAAATTCAAATTTCTACTGCTCAATACTTCAATGAAAATGATCCTCAATTTGATCAGGTTAGATCAATAGGATATTTCCAAACAGAAAATATTTATGAAAAAGGATGGACTCGAATTTTGATCGCAGAATTCTTTAGTCTTAGCGAAGCGAAGCAAGTTATGGATCAAGCAAGAGAAAATGGGTTTCCAGAAGCTTTTGTTGTGAAATATAGAAATGGTAATCGTAAAAATTAAAACCTAAGATTAGATCTTAATAAATAAAAAAGTCATTAGAAGAGATTCTAATGACTTTTTTATTTCCCCCTACCCTTTTCTTCATCTGCTATATTTTTCCTCCAAAATAATATTAAAATCCCATTGAATAAGTAACTTAGCCTTATCTAACATGCTTTAAAAAAATGGCATCAGAAAACAACGTACTGGAATCCTTAACTAGATCGCTTAGCCTTGAGCTTCCGGTTATGGACACTATGGATGAATATCTGGATTTGATTATTCCTTTAGTTAGTCCTTGGGGAGAAGACCTTTATGAAGAAGAGTATTATCTGGATGTTCGATGGCTTGAAGTTCGTGATGATGACTCATTTCATGAATCCGTCCTGCATATATTCCGTCCCGAGAATGAATACTTAATATCTATTGATGGAAATATCCATACAGGGATTTGGAGAAAACTCGAAAATTCTAACACCTTAATTATTGACCATACCTCAGGCAGCACAGTGGTTAAAAGTGAACTCTATGACCTTGCTTTTTTAAATAAAGACTTCTTTATTCTAAGAAAACATGGTGATCAAAAACGTAAAGGATTTAAAAAATACTTTGTGTTGGGAAGAGAAAACTATATCTATGATTTAGAGTGGAGGGATATAGTAGAATTGATGTTTAATCGTTATCGCAACAACCGACAATGGATTTTCTTTGTAGTGTTTATTGTGATTGTTATTGCAATTGTGGTGTTCTTTTCTGTTTTTTAGAAGGTATATTATTATCTGAATTTTGTAGTTCCTTAGGCATTGTAAAAAAGAAAGTAGCCCCTTTACCTTTCTCTGCATTGGCCCAAATTTTTCCGCCTTGTTTTTCTACAATTCTTTTGCATATTGCAAGGCCAATACCTGTTCCTTTATAATCACTATCACGTCCATGTAGTCTCTGAAAAATTCCAAAAATTCGTTCTTTATCTCTATCATCAAAACCTTGTCCATTATCTTTTATAGAAAACAACACATCAAAATCTCGTTCTTTCCCCTCTACCATAATCCTTGGTGAACGATTTTCAAAAGAATATTTCAAGCCATTTCCAATCAAATTTTGAAGAACCTGGCCAAACAACACTTTATTCATAGCGACTTCTGGCATCTCACTACACGAAACCTCTCCATTTTTCTCTGCAATCGAAATTGTTAAGTTTTTAATTACATCTACTAAAACATCACGTGTATCAATAATTTCTTTTTGATATGGCTTCGTACTCCATTGACTATAACTCAACATATCTCTAATCAAATTACTCATTCTTGTTGCGCCATCAATAACGTAACTCATATCGAGGCTTGCATTCTTATCATCTATTTTATCAATATATCTTCTTTTTATCAGGCCAGTATAACTTTTAATCATTCTCAGTGGTTCTTGAAGATCATGTGAAATTACATAGCTAAACTCCTCCAGAGCTTTGTTATGCTCTTCAAGTTTAGTTGCATATTCCTTAAGTTTTACATCTGCCTGTTTTTGAAAAGTAATATCTTCCATCATCGCAATAACATAACGTTCTTCTTTAGCTCCCAAGTCAACTAAAGTCATGGTTAATCTCAGCCATTTCATAACGCCACTTTTAGTCTTGAAACGTTGTTCCGTTGTAAAAGCTTTATCCTTACTTCTGAATATCGCATTAAACATCTCTGATGGCTCTACATAATCATCTTCATGAACAATTTCTTTTGCATTCAATGTTAGAATCTCTTCCTGAGTATAACCTAATAAACCTTCCAAAACCTGATTCATCTGGAATGGTTTCATATTTAGATTCAAAAGCATAATCCCTACAGGAGATTTTTCAAAAATACTCCGAAATCGTTTTTCGCTATTTTCAAGTTGTATCTTATTATTGGCAATTACTTTATCTGCATCAATTTTTCCGTTAAAGATCATGTACCCCATTGATAAAATAAAAAGCAACACAGAGAAGAAATATTCACTTTGAACAATTGGATTTTCAGTCGTAAAATAAAACCCAAGATAAGTAATGAGTAAAAATACGAGGTAAGAATTTAGACAGCGTTTTATTTTTATAAAAGCAGCAAGAGCAAAACCAATAATAATAGTCGCTGAAGTATCGATAGGTTGAAATTGATTGATAGCGACCAATGCAATTCCATAAAAATTATAGACAAAGAAAAGTACATATAGAATCTTGATGCCATGCTCTTTTATCCATCTGTTTGTATAAGACAGAATGGCCAGAGCTAAAAGCGTAAAAGCGATTAGTACTCTAGGTACAGGATAATCATATGTTCCTGTTTCCACAAACAAATTCATGAGTGTAATACCTATAAGTAGTACAGACCCAATAAAGCCTGTCCTTCTGAGGTATAACTCATCAACATTTTTAGTTTTATTATTTAGCATAGATTGGTCACAAGTCTTGTTACAGAAATGGGAGTGAACCAAGCTTTAGGTAGGAAATGTATTATTAGGTTAAGTCTATTCTCATTGCCTATCGTACATATTCTATGCCATAAAAAAGCCCATCTTCCGAAATTTCAGAAGATGGGTTTTTAGATTTTTTATAGTATTAAACACACTTATAAATTCTAATTTTCTTATGATGCATTTAAGGCTGTAACCATCGTTTCTCCGATTTTTGCAGGAGAAACTACTACATGAATTCCACAATCAGCCATGATCTTCATCTTAGCTTCTGCAGTATCATCAGCACCTCCAATAATTGCACCGGCATGCCCCATCGTTCTACCTTTAGGTGCCGTTTGTCCTGCTATAAATCCAACAACAGGTTTCGTTGCATTTGCTTTGATCCAGTGAGCAGCATCCGCTTCCATACTTCCACCAATCTCGCCAATCATAATCACACCATCTGTATCAGGATCTTCCATCAATAGTTGAACAGCTTCTTGAGTCGTTGTTCCGATGATTGGATCACCACCGATCCCTATACATGTTGACTGTCCCATACCTGCCTTAGTCACTTGATCAACAGCTTCGTAAGTCAATGTTCCTGACCTTGATACGATACCTATCGAACCAGGCTTATGGATAAACCCTGGCATGAT
>CAKZTD010000123.1 GCA_937921595.1 uncultured Saprospiraceae bacterium | reverse complement strand
TTATTTTGGATCATTTCATTGATCGTTTTTCCTTTTCTTTTACAAGCACAAGAAAAGAAAGAAACTTACACCATGTTTGAAACGGTTTACATGGAAGTCGACAAGGATAAAATGGCAGAGTTCGAGGCTGGAATGAAAGAACACAATAAAAAGTATCATAATAAAGCTCCCTTTCTCGCCGAAGTATGGGCCGTAAGAACTGGTGCCAGAGCAGGATCTTTGGTCTGGATGAAAGGGCCTTTGACTTTCGCAGATCTTGACAACGAAGCTGGAGAAGGTCATGGTAAACATTGGAGAGAAAAAGTAATTGCAAACTGTGCGTCTACTGGTCCTACTGAATATTGGAAACAAAAAGACGAATTTGTCAAGAATCCAACTAAGCAAAATCCTATTGTACATGTTCGTTTTTTAGAAGTCAATAGTGAGAATGGACAGGGCTTTCGGATAGATGGCCTTTTCAAACAAATGACAGAAACGGTAAAAGCAATGCCAGGAGATTCTTTCTGGGGCATCTACGAAAATGAATTTAGACAAGGTAAACAAGGCCGCCATTTTTCAGTTGTTACCGGATATGACAAATGGGGAGAACTGGATAATGATACTTTTAAAAGCACCTTTGATAAAGTTCATGGTGAAGGCTCTTTTACAAAATGGCAAAGAGAAATGAGAGATGTTTTTGTAGATGGTTATGATGAGATTTGGACCCAAGTTCCAAATTTTAGTGCGAGTAATAATTGATAATCAACGTTTGGATAGTGTTAGATCTTTCGAAGAAAAATTTAATACTTATGCGCCCTACTGTGCCCTATGTGTTTCGTAAAAATGCGTTTAATCGAAACACATAGGTACAATAGATCACATCGTTTTTTCTATTTTTTTAAAAATGAAAAGACCTGTTGCAATAGTATTGAAAGTCTTTGCATAACATCAGTTAATAACAAGAATAATGGTTTGGTGGAGGCATCAAACCATTATTTGCTATAAAAAACAATGACCACAGGTGAAAATTTTCTATATTGCAAAGTCAACATGATCTCCTTTTTATCAGACAGGCAATTAACAATTATTCAAAACCCTAGAAAATTTTCGGTGAAATCAAGCAACGACTCCATCATTGAAACCACATTTGGTGCTATCCTTTCTGAACTTGGAAAGCAATCACCTGAGCATACTTTCTATAATTCGATGAAATCTGCTAACCTTCCTATTGACAAAAGGATGTTGGCCAATTTTATTATTCAGGATTTCCCTTGGCCTATTGGAGTAGAGCTTCGACGATTATTTTCAGGAGATCGGATCAAAAAAGATAAACAAAGAGTTGAACAAATTCTCATCGTAGCAGAACGAACTGCCCAGTTCATCAGCTTCTGTTTACTCGCTCAATATTGGAATGAACAACGAAAAAATGCTTTTAAATTTTCAACAGATTTCCAAGCACAAATTGGTGGCTTGAGAAGACCAAGCTTTGGTGTTTATGTAGGCGTATTCCGAGCAATATATCATCAGTTCAAAGAGCAAAAGATTACTCCATTCTTAGAAATAGAAGAAAAGAAAGGAGAAAAAATATTGAGCCTCTATAATGATTTTGTAGAAAAGCGAAATGACGTCCAGCATCAAAAAGGAAATTCATCTTGTGAGGAATTGGAGGAAATGCTAATTGTTTTATTACAAGAGGTGGCTTTTTTGGTAAAATACAAATTGGTTACGATCAAAGAAATCAAAGTATTCAGTCCTCGATTCAAACCTGTAAGTTTTAAACATACCATCAGCTTACTCAATAGTCAACATGAAGATTTCAATGCCATTGAGCAAAATTTTGATTTCTACTTTGATAGCCATTCTGTATTATTATTAAAAGGTGGCAACTTCCAAGGTTCTCATCTCAACCTCTCCCCTTTCATCATTGATACCGGAACCATCCTGGAGCACCAACAAGTCTCTGGAATCAAAAACGGAATCTACATGCTCAATGAAATTCGCTCCAACAAAAACATTTATACCTTTACCAATGCTCCGGAACAAGTAAGCTTTAAAGACGTAGAAGGATTTGAGGAAATGGAAGCTCAAATGGAAGAACTGAAATCATTATTATTCTCAAATTAAAATAATGGAACAAAAAACGTATACCCTTATCGGCGCTGGAATCATGAGCGCCACACTTGGCATTTTACTCAAGCAATTAAATCCTGATGCTAAGATTCTAATTTTCGAAAGACTAGACAAAGTCGGTGCTGAAAGTTCTGATGCCTGGAATAATGCGGGGACTGGACATTCCGCATTTTGCGAATTGAATTATACACCGGAGCGAGAAGATGGTAGCATTGACATTTCCAAGGCTTTGAAAATTAGTGAATCGTTTGAGGTTTCCAAACAATTATGGGCCTATCTAAAAAAACATAAGCTGGTAAAAACCAAGGTCCCTTTTATCAATGATATTGATCACATGAGTTTTGTTTGGGGAGAAGAAAATATTTCTTTTTTAAAAAAGCGATACAAAACACTTTGCAAATATGCGATATTCAAAGACATGGAATATGCAGAGTCGCATGCTAAAATTGCGGAGTGGGCACCGCTTATGATGAAAGGTCGAGACCCTAATGAAAAGATTGCTGCAACCCGAATGGAGATTGGTACCGATGTAAATTTCGGCGCAATCACTCGTGGAATGATCGCCTATTTAAAATCTTGCGATGGTGTTGAAATCCACCTAGGCCATAATGTCAATGACATTGATCCAACCAAAGATGGAAAATGGAAAATTGAAGTAGAGGATTTAGATACAGATGAAGAACGAGATATCATAACTGATTTTGTATTCATTGGTGCTGGTGGAGGTGCATTAAAACTTTTAGAGAAATCTGACATTCCTGAAGGTCGAGGTTATGGAGGTTTCCCAGTGAGTGGTCAGTTTTTGAGATGTAAAAACCCGGAAGTGGTTCTTCAGCATGAAGCTAAGGTTTACGGAAAAGCGGCAACTGGTTCACCACCAATGTCTGTACCTCATTTGGATACACGAATCTTGGATGGGGAACGATCTTTATTGTTTGGCCCTTATGCTGGATTTTCTACTAAGTTTTTGAAAAATGGTTCTTATATGGATTTACCTCTTTCAATAGAGGTGCACAATATATGGCCAATGCTTTCGGCCGGCATTCAGAATATATCTCTGACCAAATATTTGGTCGAACAAGTCTTTCAATCTCCAGAAGATCGCTTTGAGTTTTTGCAATCTTATTATCCGGAAGCGAAGTTTGAAGATTGGGAATTGATCACTGCTGGTCAGCGAGTTCAGATCATAAAAAAGGATGAGGAAGAAGGTGGTGTTTTAAAATTTGGAACAGAGATCGTCACCAATAAAGATAAAACACTAGCAGCATTATTGGGTGCTTCTCCTGGAGCATCTACAGCTGTATCAATTATGATCAATGTCTTGAAGACTTGTTTTGAAAAGGAAATGGAATCTAAGGTCTGGAAAGATAAATTAGTGGAGATGATTCCGAGTTACGGACAGTCTTTGATTGAAAATCCGGAACTCTGTATGAAGACCCGAGATTATACGACAGAGGTGCTGAAACTAGAAGAAGAGGAAATTACTTAGAAATAGGAAAAGTCTAGGAAACTTTGAAAGTTTCCTAGACTTTTATCGAAAATATATAATATTATACTTTATTCACATTCACTGCATTCAATCCCTTCGGTCCCATCTCAACTTCAAAAGTCACTTTATCATTCTCAGTAATCTCTTCAGAAAGATTATTGATGTGAACGAATACAGAATCATTAGTTGCATCATCAATGATAAATCCAAAACCTTTTTCTGAATTGAAAAACTTCACTTTACCTTTGTGGATAGGATCTTCGTTTCTATCGCCAACTGGAGCGGCTCCTAGAATGATATCTTCAACCTTAATTTCTTTCTTCTTTTTAGTTGGATCTGGCGGCTCAGGCGTGAGGTTCCCATCTTCATCAACATACATGATCATGTCCTCAAATGATTTAGGCCCTTGTTCCTCTTTTTCAATTTTGCGCTGTTCGCGGCGTTCTTTTTTTAATTTTGCCTTCTTTAGACGTTTTTTTTCTTTTTCTTTCTTATTATAAGAATCTGCCATTTGTAAATTTAAATAGTTTGCAAAAAGTTAATATTTCCATTGAAAGTGAAGCAATTGGTAGGCAAAAGTTTAAAAATGCCTGCCAGAAAGTACTCATATTCAATGATTACCGCAAAGTTACGGAAATTAACCTAGTTATAAAATTTGATAAGAAATTGTTTTAAAATAATGCTTAATGCGCTTTAAAATATTCTTCTCTGCCTTTATAACAAAAAAAATAGCTAAAACGTTCCATTGAACATTTTAGCTATTCTTTTTTCTCTTTTTAGAAAGATAATCTTAGTCCTTTCGAGCTACATTATCGTTCTTCTCTGTTTTTTTGCTGAAATTCTTAGTAATGGTATAAGAACCATTTTGGAATGACACTACATAAGAGCCATCCGCTTCGGCATCAAGATCGACAACAAAATCATTGTCTCCTTTTTGCATTTCAAAAGTTTGTTTCATTACAACTTCTCCAAGGTTTGTTGCCAATTGGTATTTTAATTCCCCTTCAACAACAGAAAGAACAGATACTCGATATTGATTCTTATCGATTTTTTCTGACTCTTGGATTAAGAAGTTATTAATAACATCCTTAGTTACTGGAACTACCTCAGAGTAACTTTCGAAACCTGCAGATTTTTCCAATGTCTTAATTCTGTAAAACGCTTTTTTAAGACCTAACTCTCGGTCTTCAAAAGCAAATTGTTTTTGATTGTCTTCAGAAACAGCAACAACTTCTCCTATTTTTTCAAAATCGGAATTAGTGCCTAGCGCTCTTTCTATAACAAACGTTTGCCCACTTTTTCCTGCGTCTAAAGTCTCCCACATCACGACGATGCCAGCTCCAAAGTCCATCCCATCAACTGATAAGATATTGTCCTCTTGTGCATTTAGGGAATTACTTGAAACAAACAGTGCTGAAAGTAGCAAAAATGATTTAAAAGCAAATGTAATTGGATATTTCATAGATTAACTGGTTTAGACTTTATGGGAAGCAAATTTCGCACCAGTTTTTACAACAAAAAACATATATTTATAATATAAAATATGTCATACTGGTGTTTAAAAAGTATTGTGTTCAAAAAATCTACTTACTCAACCAACATTTGCATCACCATCATAGTATTCACACAATGCTTTTCCAACGATTTCCCTAGATAATCTACGAAATATTGATTTCCCCCATCTGATCCTATTTTTTGATCTAAACCCTTGAATACTTTTTTAGCATCGAAAAGTGCATTATCGAAATTAGAAAATAGTTTTTC
The DNA here is from genome assembly GCA_937921595.1 of uncultured Saprospiraceae bacterium. Taxonomy (GTDB): domain Bacteria; phylum Bacteroidota; class Bacteroidia; order Chitinophagales; family Saprospiraceae; genus JAHDHW01. Next base: position 11,747 of record CAKZTD010000123.1, on the reverse strand, counting down.
AAAGGCTTCACTCCCCTCTTCTACTTCATTCAATTCCATGACTAACTTTGTAAAACCATCTAAATCTTCGCAAAGACCTAAAGCAATAGTTTCAGCTTTTTCTTCAAGCATTACTTTTTTATTCGTTCCTTCTTCAAAATGCTGTTGCAGTGAATTCACATAATCATTGAGTTCATCTGCTTCAACAAAGCCCTTTATCACTCCTATTTGTTGTTGTTCGGGTGTAAAAAAAGCGAGGTATGGAATAGATTGGATTTTATTTTTCATCAATTCCTTAAAAAATGGATCAGGATGATCAACATCTATTTTTAGGCTGATGTAATTCTCATTGAGTTTCTTCGCAAGCTTCTTATTTTTAAAAGTATGTCTTTCTAATTGCTTACAAGGTTTACACCATGAGGCATAAAAATCAACAAAGATCAACTTATTCTCTTCTTTTGCTTTTTGAAATGCGGATTCGGCACTTCCTTGGTAAAAATCAATTTTAGATCCTCCATAGGTAAGAATGGAGCATAGTATTAGGCAAAAACTAATTCCTATTTTCATTGGAAAATGATTGAAATAAAGGAGGGCTACTTTATGAGGGGCAAAAATTGTACTAAAAAAAAGGTATTAGGTTTTCGGATTCCATAATGCCGAACACCTAATACCGTTTAATCTCAGATAAAAATTAGCTATTTGAATGCAAAATTGATCTCCTTTTCAATCCTGATTAAATCCTACGTTTTGCGCTTCTTCTTCTTAGCAGCAGGGAAAAGCACATTATTTAAAATAAGACGATAACCTGGAGAATTTGGATGCAAGCTCAAATCCGTTTCAGGATCATCAACAAAATGACGGTAATCTTCCGGATCATGACCACCATAAAATGTCCAAAACCCTTGACCAAAAATTCCATGCATGTATCTAACTTCTCCTGCTGGCTTATTTTCACCAAGAATCAAAACACCAGATTTTACAAATTGCTTTCTAAAAGAAGTTGTCTGCCCCATAAAACCTTTTACCGTCTTAGTATGATTTTGAGTTAACATAGTTGGTACTGGATCGTACTTCGCTGAAAAATCAAACAAAGTAAAGTAATCTTGTTCTGGAATCACTTTTCGTTTACTTGTATTATCAATAGAAGAATATTCATAAATCATTGGATCTTGTACTAGTTCAAAATCTTTAAAAGCAAAGGTTTTAGAAAAATCTAGTTTACCTTGAGCACTTAAATCTTGTGGGTCTCCATCATACATATGATCACAGATATCATGGCCTTCAGCCGCTAATGCAATATCATAGCTATCTGTTGCAGAACACATCGCGAACATAAATCCTCCACCTTTTACATATTCTTTCACTTCTTTGACGACGCCTAATTTTAGTTGAGAAACCTTAGCATAGCCTAATTCGGTAGCTAAAGATTCCATCTTTTTTTGATTGTCCTTATACCAAGCGTAGTTTCGGTAATTTCTATAAAACTTTCCATATTGACCTGTAAAATCTTCATGGTGTAAATGGAGCCAATCGTATTTTGCTAATTTTCCTTCTACTACTTGCCGATCATAAACCGTTTCGTATGGAATCTCTGCATAAGTCAAAACCATAGTCACTGCATCATCCCAAGGTTGTATTTTTTCACCTTTGGAATTAAATTCAGGGGTATAAACAGCAATCTGCGGAGCAACCTCTAATTTCATTGCTTCTTGATTGACTTCATGATCTCCGATATCTGCTAAGATTTTATTGAATTGAGCATCAGGGATTATTTCAAAACTGACATCACGAGTCAAACACTCTCTTTCAAATGCGGAATTATGCTGAAATGCAAATGAACCTCCTCGATAGTTCAACAACCACCAGGCTTCTACATCATTATCTAGAACCCAATAGGTTATTCCATAAGCCTTTAAGTGGTTTTTTTGTTCGGTATCCATCGGGATAAGTATGTAAGCTGCAGATAATTGCATACTGACAAAAAGGATAGAACAAATGAGAAAAAACTTTTTCATATTTATAGGGTTTATTATTTTGCTATGCATCTTCCTGATAAAACTTTGATTTTCAGAATCTAACTTAATATTTCTTATCAGAATGAGTAAATGATAGAATGAGTGAATATTAGGAGAATTTTAAGTCCTCAGCTTGTTTGTTTTACATTTGAGAGGGTATTCACTCATTTTTAAATTCGCTCATTCGCTCATTTTCTAAATTGTATTTAGCCATCATTCAGTCGCTTCCAATAATCATTAATATTATTTTTAGCTACTTAATAATAACTAATTATTACAACGATAGTTGCGACAAATTGTGTATAAGTCGTGCAATTTAAATATTGAAAATGTATAAACTAGCAAGATTATGCTAGAAAAGAGAATAGGAGCATAAAATAGTAAAAATGCAATTCAGACTTGAAAGGTGTTTACAAAATTCCTAATAGATTAATTTTAAGCTGAGTGTATTAGATGTTCGGGCACTCCAAATGCCGAACACCTAATACCGAATGCCGTTTTTTTAAGCCCAGATTGACTCTACTTATTATCGTCTAAATATTGATCGTCATCGTACTCATTTTTCTTAGTCGAATTAGCAATTACATCTTTCACCTTAGTTTCAGCTTCACTAATTTTTGACAAACGCAAGGTCTTCCGGCGCTCATTTATATGAATTTCATCATGAACAGGGCAAAGAGTAAGGTCTCCGAAATCATTCATAAAATATTGAGTACCATACAATTGAGGTATTTTTCTATTTACGCGAGTTCGATCCGTCAACATGGCATAATCCTCTTTGATGACATCACTTTTTCGATTGGCTCGATCCATTTGTTTTAAAACGGCAACCTGAAATTGAAGATCAGAATCACATAATTGAACCATCATCCAAAACTTATGACTATTCTCCTTTCCGACCATACTGATCGTTGGAAAACCATTTCCCATTACAATCTTCTTGATTGCTTTAAGATCATCCGTGCTGATTACTGATTTGCCAGACTGCAAAAAGACATCTTCTGTGTGAATGGTGCTAATAACCTTATTCGCCAATTGTTCGATTTGAGTAGCTAATTTAGGTTTAGTTTGTGCAAAAGTTTGACTGGAAAGTCCAATTAAAACAAATAGGAACAAATTTTTAAAATTCATTTTACGTAGGCTTTATTGATAAAATTCAGACTAGATCGGCAGAATAGTATATCTACCGCTTTTAATTCGGGTGGGTACCTAAATTGTATCAAATTCAAAGCCAGATACTGTTATAATAGTGTGAAAAAGTAGATGAAACTAACCTCCAAATGGGATCAAAACGGGTATTGCTTATAAAGCTCAAATAATCAATAGATAACGTATTTCAACAAAATCAAATAGGATCAAAAAAAAATTCTAGACGACCATTAACATCAGTTATCTTTGTACAAGCTGGTAGTTTTCTTATTTTGCGTCAGATTTGCGAGGAATTTGCCTTAAAACTTGGGCTTTCCGCAACTTTAAACCCTTTTTTTACGTGGTGATTAAGTACTTTCTTAATGAAGATCTTAATATCATTTATCCTAATTTGACCGATACACTGAATGGAGAATCTCAGTTTTCAATATCCCTCTTGGTACATCTTGCTTTGTCTAGTTTTAGGCTTAGTCTATGCCTTGGTTTTATATTTTAAAAATAGCGCTTTTAAAGAAAAAGGCAAAGTGCTCAATTGGGTGCTAGGTACGCTAAGGTTTCTTGGTGTTTCCTTATTGGCCATCCTATTGTTATCACCTTTGTTAAAGTCGCTAGTCCAAGAAATTAAAAAACCGGTGATCGTTGTAGCGCAAGATCAGTCGGAATCTATTTTGTCAGATATGACAGAGGAGCAACGGACACAATATCAAAAGACTTTTCAAGATTTCGAGACCGCTCTTGGTGATCAATACGATGTCAAGAAATATGCTTTTGGAAATGAAGTTAGAGAAGGAATTGATTTTGAATTTACGGATAAGGTGAGTAATATTTCTGAGTTTTTAAAATATGTCTACGATCTCTACAGCAATCAAAATCTTGGTGCGGTGATCATGGCGACTGATGGAATTTATAACGAAGGATCAAATCCAATCTATACGGGTGCAAAACTCTCCGCTCCAATCTATACGGTTGCTTTAGGAGATACCACACCTAAGAAAGATGTGATTTTGAAAAGAGTTTTTTATAATAAAATTGCTTACCTCGGAGATAAGTTTAGTATCCAAATTGATGCTTCTGCCCAAAATTGTACTGGAACAAATACTTTTTTAAATGTTTCAAAAGTTGAAGGAGGAACGGTCAACAACCTGAAACGACTTCCGATCAACATCAATAAAAATGATTATTTCACAACCAAAGAAGTCATCCTTGATGCAGATCGAGCTGGGGTGCAGCGGTATCGAATTTCTATCAATACGGTAGAAGGTGAAATTACAACGGTCAACAATACCAAAGATATTTTTGTAGATATTCTGGATGCTCGCCAAAAGATATTAATTCTTGCGGATGCTCCTCATCCTGATTTGACCGCATTAAAGCAAAGTATTTCAAAAAATAAAAATTACGAAACCGAAACAGAATACATCAACTCTCCTAGCCTTGATGTAAAAAAATATGACTTTGTCATTTTACATCAACTTCCGAGTCGAAAAAACAATGCAGTGAGTGTTGTAAAAACTTTGGAAGATAGAAAGATTCCGCATTTGTATATTGTCGGAACTCAGAGTAATTTCCAATTGCTTTCTTTAAATCAATCGCTGGTCAGTATCTCTGCAGATCCTAGAAATACGAATGATGTTCAAGCTTCATTTGCTCCGGATTTCAGTCTCTTTACAATTGATGAAACCCTGAAAAAAGAATTACCAAATTTTGCGCCTCTGCTAACTCCGTTTGGAGATTTTAAAGCTGGCCCAAATTCAACGGTTTTATTATATCAACGGATTGGAAAGATTGACACAAAATATCCGCTGCTGGTTTTGGGAGAAGAGAATAATGTAAAGAAAGGAGTGCTCTGTGCAGAAGGAATTTGGAAGTGGAGATTATACGATTTTTTACAACATGAGAATCATGACCTTTTTGAAGAGTTGATGAATAAGACTTTTCAATATCTTACTTTAAAAGAAGATAAACGAAAATTCAGAATCAGTTTGAATAAAAATATTTTCAATGAAAATGAAGAAATTTATTTTGATGCTGAATTGTATAATGAAAGTTATGAGTTGATCAACGAACCGGATGTGACTTTAAAAATCACCAATGAATCTGGCAAAGATTTTCCGTTTACTTTCAATAGAAATAATAGTAAATCTTACTCTTTAAATGCCAGCTATTTCCCGGTTGGTAATTATACTTTTCGAGGCTCTGTAATGAGCAATGGGCAAGCCTTGGCCTACGATGGTCAATTTAGTGTTCAACCTGTGCAGTTAGAACTTTATGAAACAACCGCAAATCACGGATTGCTCCGAATGTTGAGCGAGAAGTATGGTGGACAGCTTTTATATCCAGACCAATTAGCAACCATGCCTCAGATGATCAAAGACAAAGGCACTGTTCTTCCAACTATTTATGAAACTTCTAAAACGAGATCGGTTATTAACCTTAGATGGATCTTTTTCTTATTGCTTGGTTTATTGACTCTGGAGTGGTTTTGTCGTCGATATTTTGGAAGTTACTAGAAATAAGTTAGCAAAAGTATAGGTTGACAGAGGAATAAGCTAGGATATAATAATCCCTTGTTCCCTTGTTTTAAGCTAATTCCATTTTTATTTCCGCTTATACTTGCATCTCTTTACATCCTTTTCTACTTTTGCTGCCGAAGTTTTATTCATCAATTCATTTTTGAACCACTTCATCATTAAATAACATCAACAATAAAGTTTACAATTATGGGTAAAGGAGATAAAAAATCTAAGAAAGGAAAGCGCTGGAGAGGTTCTTTTGGAAATTCAAGACCAAAGAAAAAGAATTCTACTAGTGGCCTAACAGTAATTGCTAAGCCTGCTGACAAACCTGCTGCTCCTGTTGCTGACGCTACTCCTGCGGCTGACGCTTAACAATTAGAATAATCTAGGGTTTGTGTAATTTTACTCAGCCCTAGATTATTTCTACTCTATTCTTCCTTATTATACCTTTTCAAATCTTCATCAATACTTTTCGGATCGTATCCTACTTCAAAAGCTTTGCTACTGTTTAACGAAACATCAGCGGGACGTGCAGCATCCATTTTTACATCGGCCTGTTTAGAAGCTTGGATAAGCTCTTCTGGAAATTGAAAAGCTTGAGCCATTCTAATCGCAAAATCATACCGAGAAATCCGCTCTCTTCCTCCAAGATGCCAAATTCCAGAAGCATTTTTATTTAACAAAAGAAGCATCCCTTCTACAGCTGATGTTCCACTTACCTTTGTTCTATATTCATCTGTAAAAGCAAAAATCTTTTTATCCGCTTTTAGATTTTCAAGCCAGGATTTCATAAAAGAATTCCCCCATTTTGATAGGCCATACATGACTGGACATCGGACAACACAGGCTTCAGGATAATGTTCTAAAATGAGTTGCTCAGCAAGCGCTTTTTGTTTCCCATAGACACTGATTGGTTTAGATATTTTAACCTCATCATATGGTCCGTTTTTACCATCAAAAACTAAATCCGTAGAAGTAAATAAGTATGGAACAGAGGCTACCCGGCAAAGCTTTGCTAATTGTAAACTAACATCAACATTTATTTTTTTAGAAAGCTCTTGGTTCGTTTCGCAAAAATTTGGATTTGAAATGGCTGCCAAATGAAGTACCGCATCAGGTTGTATTTTATGAAATGTCTTTTTTAATTCGAGCGGATTTGAAAGATTTACTTTTAAAGTAATTAGGCTTAAATCCTTTACTGGATTGCTATTATAAAGCCCATAAACTTTCCACTCTTTTGGATTTAATGTTGCCAAACAACTTCCTAAAAAACCAGAGATTCCGGTGACTAGTAATTTCTTCATTCCGATTATTTTTTGGACGTAAAATCCTGCAAATATTTTATGTGAATTCAAAACTCAAATCTAGCCTTGGAACTCATTTTGATTTTGATTTAAATAGGAATTTTGATTCCCTCATTTTTCTTTGACCAAAGCCACCGCCGGACTTCGCTTCTGTGTTAACCTTGAAACTATAATAATGGTCAACAATCCAGAGACCATTGCGAAAGTTCTAAAAGGAAACAAAACTTCCGAGCCATTTGTCATTGGGTAATTTATAAAAACATCTATTCCTAAAGTCGCATCTCCTCCTCCGAATCTTAAAATCGCAGCCACTGCAAAACCACAAGCGGCACCCCATACATTAGCTTTAGAATCAAAGAGTGCACAGACCAATGCGGGAAACAATAAGCAGAATACAAAATCACTACATAAAAACCAAAGTTCATAAACACTCTTGATATTCAAGGCTAAAATGGTCGCAGTAATCCCTATGATCCAGATACATTTCCTAATCACTTTTAATAAATTTTCAGAAGAAACATCTGGTTTAAAAAGCGGTCGATAGACATTCCAAGCACTCATAGATGCAGCGGATAAAACGGAAGAATCCACAGATGACATTACTGCTGCTGCAATAGCTCCAAGACCGATCGTTCCAATTATCGTTGGTGTTAAATAACGCATCACATGAGGCAATATGGTTCGAGCGTCTTCAGGCTCTGGTAAACCAAGCGCTTGCCAATCGGCTACGCTTCCAATGATACCAATCATCGTTGCTGGAATAGCAACCAGAATGCAAATTACTCCTGCAAAGATGGATAATCGCACCGCTGTTTTTGCAGATTTAGCAGAAAGTACTCTTTGAAAATATACTTGCCAGGGAATTCCACCAAAGATGAGTAATAGCGCATAATCCCACCAAACCCAGTAGTAGTCTCCTAAAGCTTCTTTGCTTGGCAACAAAGTAGCCTGTGCTCCAAATTTAAGGGTATATTTATCCCAGGCAGCACCAAATCCTCCAACGGCTTCACTAGCATACGGTAAGACCAAAACCAAACCAATGACTAATAATATAAGTTGTACTAAATCAGTCAAAGCTACTGCCCACAAACCACCTAATGCGGTATATGCAATCGCAATCAAAGCAGAAATTACAATCGCTGGTTGGAGTTCCATTCCAAGTACAACTCCGAAGGTTGAACCTAAGGCCGTTAGTATTGCCGCTGTCCAAAATATTTCTCCGGTCAATGCAGGAATAAAAAGTACCGCTGCCATTCGTTTTCCGTATCGTTGAGCAAGGGGATCGAGCATGGTTTTAAAACCATAATTTCGCATTTTCTTTGCAAAAAATAATCCACCAATCATTAAACTCAGCGCATACCCCCAAGGTGCTTGAACCCAAATCAATCCATAATCTTTATTGTAGGTATATTCTGCCGTTCCATTTATAAACCCTCCTCCTATCCAAGTAGCACTCATGGTAAATATGGCTATAAAAAGAGGTAATTGCCGACCTGCCAGTAAGACATTATTCACAGAATCACTTTTACGGAGACCTGAAGCGTAGGCTCCAAAATAAAAGATCAATGCATAAAAAACAAGCATAGAGAAAAAGCCTGGCCATTGTACATCATAACTTGTAAAAAAATACAAATAGGCACCTGCGGCAAGTAAAAAGCCGATTAAAATTAGGGTCGGAAATAGTGGAGATTTTTTTTTACTCATATGCTTATTAGCCAATGATTCGAAAAATAGGATTTTTTTTTAGACTTTTAGGGAGGAACCAATAAATTATAAAAGGCAAAACTTAAATATCTATTGAAAACTAAATATTCCATTCTTCAAAAAGCATTGGCCTGGAGCGTCCATATTTTTACCTCATCAGGTTTAATTGCTGGATTTTTAGCAATACTAGCAATTAAGGATCATGATTGGCGTACAGCAATGTTTTGGTTAATTGTTGCTTTAGTTATCGATGGGATTGATGGGACTTTTGCCAGAATTTTTAAAACGAAAGAAGTCTTACCTTCTATGGATGGGAAGACGATCGATTATGTGATCGACTTTGCAACTTATGCGATTATTCCAGCATTTATGTTTTATGAGGCAGCATTGGTTCCGGAGGTTTGGAATTTCCCGCTTACGGCTTTGATACTTTTGATCTCTGCATTGTATTATGGAAAAACAGGAATGGTATCGTATGATAATTACTTTATTGGTTTTCCTGTTTTATGGAATATGGTGCTTTACTATTATATTTTTGTTACGGATTATGAACCGATGACTTATGTAATATTGACGATAATTTTCGCAATTTTGCATTTTGTTCCTATAAAATTTGTTTACCCAAGTCAGGGAACAAAATATAGAATTCCAACCATAATTAATACCGTTTTATTTATTGCGACTTTGGCGATGATGGTTTTCTATTATCCAGAACGGCCGTTGTGGTTGTTAATTCTAGCTTATGGTACGGCAGCGTATTATGCTTGGATGGGAGTTTTTAATACTTGGATTGAGAAGAGATAGGTTTTCCTGACGAAAAATAGGAATAGATCGTCTGCGACAATAGTGATCCTTCCAACTCGCTACGCTTATTGGAAGGGATAAATCATCTTCGATGATAGGGGGAGATTTCCCTATGTCGATAAATAATAGATTCTATCTCATAAGCGTTACATCACCTTTAACCATCTCTATGCGGCCATCAATGTATCTCACTTCAGAATAGAAAACAAATACACCAGGATTAAGATCTTCTCCTTTAAAGCGGCCATCCCATCCTTCCAGTGCTTTTGGCTTTACGTTATCTTCTTGATAAATTAATGCTCCCCATCTATTATAAACCTTAAACGTTTCAATTTCTTCTGCACTCTGATCGGTATAAATTTTAAATCGATCGTTGTCACCATCACCATTTGGAGAGAAGGCATTTGGAGCGTAAATATTTCTTTCTTTTTTAACAAAAACCATAAGATCTGCTTCTGTCACACAACCACTTTCTGAGATTGCAGTAATCTGAAATGATGTTGTTGCCAATGGCGTCACCATTTGTTGAAAACAAGAATCACAATTAAAGTTGTAGGTAGGGGCCCATGAAAAACTACCAATTGGTAAGTTTGACAAGGGCTCCAATCCTACACTATCACCAAGGTTTAATAAAATATTTTCTCCAAGAATTAATTGAAATTCTGGTGGATTTACTAAAAGAACTTCCTGGCTAGTTTCGCAACCGGCAACGTCCATCACACTAATCGTGTAAGTACCTGGACTTAAATGAAGGAAAGTATTATTTTGCGTAAATGGATTATCATTTAAAGCATACATAAATGGTCCAAGGCCTCCAATTACAGAATCCACAAAGATGGACCCATCGTTTTCTTCAAAGCAGGAAATATCAGCAATGGAAGTTACTATTTCTAAACTGTTTAAAATGACTTCATTGATGATCAGGGAATCACAACCCATTGCGCTTGTCAACCAGGTCGTATCAATATTCACCTCTTCTGGATCACAGGTCATTTCGGTAAAATAAGTTTCGAAAGCTGGAGTAATGGTCGTTGTTGTAATGACCATACTATCGCATCCATTTTGATTTTGAAAAACATCAATTACTTGCCCAACTTGATTAGGATCACAAGAAGTCAATGATATTTCAGTCGAACTTGATTCTAATAAACTGGTCGTAATAATTTCTAAACTATCGCATCCATTTTGATTAGTAAAAGTATTAATCACTACTCCTGTATCTTGAGGATTACAACTTTCTAAAAATATTTCCATCGTATCTGAAGACAATAAATTAATCTGCAAATAGATGATGCTATCACAACCATCTTGATTGGTTTCTAAACTTACAAATAATCCAGTGTCTTGAGGATTACAAGAGGTTTCAAAAAAGAAAGTCTCATTAGATTCTAAATAGGAAGTATTCGTAATTACCAAACTATCGCAACCGTTTGTGTTTGCATAAATATCTGAGACTATTCCAGTATCTAATGGATTACAAGACGTTTCAAAAAGGTAAGTTGTATCGCTTTCTAAATAAGTGGTCATTGTGATTACTAGACTATCACAACCATTTGCATTCGTCAACAATTCTTCGCTCTCTCCTACTTCGCTTAGTTCACAACTTGTATCTGTCAGGTAAGTTGTGTCGAGTAGTAATAAATCCGTTTGCGTAATCACTAAACTATCGCAACCATTTGAACCATTGTGTAAATTTGAAACCAAGCCAGTATCCAATGGATTACAGGACGTTTCGAAAACATACATCGTGTCGCTTTCTAAATAGGTCGTCGTTGTGATTACTAGACTATCGCAGCCGTTTGCATTCGTCAACAATTCTTCGCTCTCTCCTACTTCGCTTAACTCGCAACTTGTATCTGTTAGGTAAGTCGTGTCGAGTAGTAATAAATCCGTTTGGGTAACTACTAAACTGTCGCAACCATTTGAGGCATTGTATAAATCTGAAACCAAGCCAGTATCCAATGGATTACAGGACGTTTCGAAAACATACATCGTGTCGCTTTCTAAATAGGTCGTAGTTGTGATTACTAAACTATCACATCCATTTGCGTTCGAAAATAATTCTTCGCTTTCTCCTATTTCGCTTAACTCACAACTTGTATCTGTTAGGTAAGTCGTGTCGAGTAATAATAAATTTGTTTGTATAAAAACAAGACTATCACAGCCATTTGAGTTTCCATAAAATTCTATTACTAAACCTGTATCCAATGGATTACAGCTCGTTTCGGTTTGATAAGTTGAATCACTTAATAATAATTCGATCGCCGTAATTACTA
>CAKZTD010000122.1 GCA_937921595.1 uncultured Saprospiraceae bacterium | reverse complement strand
TGTTTTAAAAAGATATAAAAAAGAGCGCCTTCGGAAATCTCGAGAAAAACAAAAAGAGAATAAAGAAAAACGAGAGGAAGAGCGACTGGAAAGAAAAGCTGCTTGGGCGAAACAGCAGACGAAAGATATTATTTATCTCGGTGAAAAATACAGTGCTTCTTTACAAAATAAAACCAATGATCTGGAAACCCTCCAGAAAAATAATCTTCCAAAAATTCAAAATGTCCTTGAACTCGCTAAGGTTTTAAAAACCTCAATCAATGAATTAAGGTTTTTAAGTTATCACCGTTTCGTTTCAAAATCTAGCCACTATATTCGTTATGCGATTCCAAAGAAGAGTGGAGGCGTTAGAAAAATTTCAGCTCCGCAACCTAGATTGAAAACGGTGCAACGATCTATCTTAGATGAACTATTTTCAAAGCTTTCAGTAAGCGAATATGCGCATGGGTTTTTAAATCAAAAATCTATTCTTACTAATGCAACACCGCATATCAAAGCGGACCTTGTGGTGAACATGGATCTCAAAGATTTCTTTCCAACTTTGGATTATAAACGCATTAATGGTTTGATTCGGAAACTTGGATTCAGTGATCAGATTGCTACAGTTTTGAGTTTGATATGTACGGAACCTGTCGAAGAGAAAGTGAAAATCGATGGTGAGATTTTCTATGTCAATCAAGGAGAAAGAGTTTTGCCACAAGGAGCACCAACGTCTCCAATGTTGACCAATGTTATTTGTTTTCGATTGGATCAAAGGATGGCGGGGATTGCTAGAAAGTTAGGGTTTACCTATACTCGTTACGCTGATGATATGACTTTTTCTGGCGATGAAGCAAGTCGTCAAAATATCAAAAAACTCATGTGGCAAACCAAAGCAGTGATCAAGGATGAAGGATTCAATATCCACCCTAAGAAAACAAAAATCATGTCTACTGGAAATCGAAAAGAGGTCACTGGAATTGTAGTCAATGAAAAAATTTCGATTGAAAAGTCTAAGCTTAAATCATTTCGAGCGTTACTTTATCAGATTGAAAAAGATGGTCCTGTTGGTAAAAAATGGGGGACGTCGTCAGATTTGATGGGCTCGATTTTAGGCTTTGCGAGATACGTTTATATGGTTGATCCGGTGAAAGGGAAAAAATATTTGACGCAGGTTGAGTCGATCCGAAAGAAACATGCACCGAAGAAAGTGAAGCCTAGTGGAATTCAGAAACCGGAAGGAGGGAAGCCTTGGTGGAAGTTTTGGTAGAGGAATTTCGAAGTCCTCTGTGTCTTCTTAGTAGACTTTTGTGTCCAAAATTATTTCAATAAATAATCTCCCTTCGCCCACCTAATACAAGGCGAAATCCATTCCTCCATTGGTCTAAAAATAAATCCATGATTTAAACCAGTATTCAATTCCACTTCTTTAAAATGTTTGATATTACAAGTCGAAGTTTCTTTTCTCCGAATTGCTGAGACACCAAAAGGATCACTTTTTTCATGGATGGTCAGAATGTTTCCGCAATAATTGATCTCTGGGAAATTTTCAATATCGCTATCCTGATAAGCTGCCACAAAGACAAAGTTGATCGCTGGATTGTTCAGGTAAGTGGAAATGTATTGAGCGATGTATCCGCCTTTGGAGGTGCCGATGACAGTGATTTTTTGAGGAGGAATACCGACTGAAATTAGGCTGTCTATTTGGCCTTGTACATAACGGGCATATGCTTGAGTATTGGTGTCGCCCTTTCTTTGTTCGCTGATCACTTTGATGTTTTCTTTTTCAAAAGCTTTGAGAATTTTGTCATATTCTACTTGGCCGTATAGTGGATGGATGTCATTGACTTTATGTGTTTCGAGGAAGCGATTGTGTAGGAAGAATGCGTGTGCTTGTGTTTCTTGATTATTGCAGCTATAGAGTAACAAATAGGATAGAATGAAGAGGGTGATGGGGACGTTTTTCATTGAGAGGCGTTTTCTTTAACCACAGAGCTCTCAGAGATTCACAGAGAAAACACAGAGGTTTTATTATAGGAGGTTACTTTGGGATTGCTTGATTCAATATGTTTGTCATTTTTTTTGCAAACTTTTTCTGATAGTTTTTGTCATCATAATTTTCAATCCATCGAATCCCTTGTGTTGCATTCGTCAACCAAATTTCCTCTGCCTTTTTCAAATCCTTAGGGAGTATTTTTTGTTTGCAAACCTTTAAATCTATTTGTTCTGAAAGTCTTAAAATCGCAGATCGCATCGTACCCATTTTGCAGCCAGAACTTAATTTCGGAGTGATCAGTTTTCCTTTTTTTACAATGAAAATATTCGAGCTTGACCCTTCAACGACATGACCTTTGTTGTTGAGTAAGATACAATCATCTAATCCTTTTTTCTTTTTGAAAATACCTGCAAGAACATAAGGCAAACTATTATTAGTTTTGAAATTAGAAAGCGGATGCTGAGGGATTTTTATCGTATCACAAAGGTCGACAGTCAATCCTTTTTTATTTAATATAAAATGCTTGCTCTCTAAAGGACTCGCTTCAATAATAAAATCTGTTTTCATTTCTGCAGGAGTATACAAGCCTCCGTCTTTTCGAAAGAGAGACAAACGAATACGCCAATTACCAGTATTTCCACAAAGTTTTTCGATTTCTTCTTTATAAAAACTAGCATCTTTCAGTTTTTCAAATTGCAAATATTCAGCACCTTTTGACAATCGTTTCCAATGCTCGTTCCAAAAGATTATCTGCCCATCAAATATGCGGATAGATTCAAAGATTCCATCACCATAGCGGAACGCTCGATTTTCTGAAGACAAGATTACTTGATCCTTGGGTATTAACTTGCTGTTGTAGTTTATGAACATTAATTTCTTTTTCGAACACGAAGCTCAAGAAGAAGACACGAAGCTCACGAAGAAAAGCATAGATTTTTATGGAATATTCTTCGAGGGCTTCGTGTCCAAATCTTATTTCTTTTTTAAATAATCAATCACCAACAATCGGATGTCAGATTTCAAATCCCCTTTCTCTGGTTTCACAATATCAGAAAGTCCTTCCGTTCCTTCTTTCAATGTCGGGATATCAAAACCTAATAATAAAAAGTCATTGAGAATTACCGTATAAGTTTGATCATCTTTTAATAACTGGCCATTAATTTTCCAAGCTTTTCCATCCACTTGCTCAATCTTATCCCATTGTAAGAAAGCCCCGTTTCCTGTTTTATTAATTCCAAAATCGAGCGCTGAACGTAGTAATGCTCCAGTCATTTTTACCTGAGCAATTCCACCACCAAAAGGCATCGCACGGATAATATCAAATTGTGTAATCTGGCCACTGATTTGATCATCAATTCGGATCGAACCACTATTTAGAATCGTACAATCATTTTCATTATTATAAGCATCACTCATGGCAGAAGTGACCAATTGGCCTAAGTTAGTTTGCTTATGACGGATCGAACTCTCTCGACCATCAAGTGGTTCTGGAAGGGTAGCAATTACTTCGTTGGTATTGAAACCATCTTTGCTGAAAATCTCCGTAGCAATTGCATTCCATTTATCAACGACTTTTGAAACTGCCGGATCAAGGGCCACTGATTCATCGAGTTCAACTAATTTCGATTCAATATTAGAACTTTTATTTTTAGTGTTGATTCGTACTCGATGAACGTAAGCAGATTTTGCATTGGCATCAGCTTTAGCAACTTTTGACTTTCCGACCGTATGCATCATATTGCTGTGATCATGGCCACCCATCAGCAATGGAACGTCTTGCAACAAAGCCGCTAATTCTAAATCTTCTTCGACTTCCAAATGGGTAACACCAATCACGAGGTCGGTATACTGAGCTAGAAACTGATACGCTTTGATGGCCTCAACTTTGAAATCTTCATAGATCACATAGTCTTTAGGATTAGAATTAATTGTTGTTCCAAAAAATCCGATTTTAGCTTTGGTACCATCGGTATCTTCAACTTCCCATATCCACATTTCCTGAATGTACTTTTTCTTTGAACCCTGATCGTGATAAAAAGAATGAATTTTATCTCCTGTTTTTAAAAGGACATTGGTTCCAAGCCAGACGGCATTTGATTCGTTGAGTCGTTCTTGTAATTCATTTTGCTTTAGATCAAATTCATGATTTCCAAAAGTGACCAAATCAACTCCGAGATGATTCATGACATCGATCATTTGTTCACCTTTGATTCGTTTACCTTTATATTTTAAGGTTCCAATCACAGAAGGATTTAAAAAATCACCAGATAAAATAGTGAGGGTGTTTGGATTCTCTTTTAGGAGTTGTTTTTTCAAAGTTGCAACTCTGGCCATTCCTCCTCTTTTACCTCCTTCTAATGGAGCAATTTCGTAAACATCATTGATTTGAAGGAAAGTTACATCGATCATTCCGTTATCGGTAGATTGAACGATTGTTGTTTTTTTAGAAACAGAACAAGCAGTGCTGAAAAGGAGAAAGAATAGAGCGAAAGTCAGATTTAAGTTTTTCATGTAAGAGGTTTTTTGAAAAAATAAATAGATAGGCATCATGATGACATGACACATGGTTCTTAATTAACTTCCTTGAAAAATGATTAACTGAGACCTAAAGATAGGAAATCATGTGGAAGAAGCTAGAAGCCTTTTCTGATTTTATAAAAAATAAGAACAGAGTGAGCATACTGAAAATCAGAGATTTACTTTAAAAAGGGATAGTAAGATAGAAGCGCTTACAATTTCATTGATTTTATTAACTTTGAGTTGAATAAATCACTTTTAAAGCACAGTAGTAGCATCGATATGCCAGAATTAGAAAAAACCTTAAAACTATATATTTCTTGGGCGAAAGAATCTCAGGATGATAAATTAGCGCTCCAATTGAAAAAGCATCTGGCTATGCTAGAGCGGCGTAAATTGATTGCTGTCTGGGATGAAATCGAAGCTGGCTTGGATGTCAATGAGGAAGAGACTCGACGAATTATGGATAGTGATATTATCCTGCTTCTGATTAGTGTTGATTTTTTTAATGATGAAAATTGTATTGAGGATTTAAAACTAGCATTAGATCGTCATGAAAAAGAAGATCAAAATGCCTTTGTAATTCCAGTGATGTTGAGGACGACTTATATGGAAACTACTGTGTTGACGAAATTGAAAATGCTTCCTTCAGAAAAATATCCAGTCGTTCATAAACATTGGGAAAATGCAGATGATGCTTTTTTGAAAGTGGTGAACGAAATTGTTCGAGTGGTAAAGTTCGCAAATCGAAAAGAACTTGGACAGACCGAAGAGGTGATCACGAATGATAAATTAGAAATTAAAAATCCATCTTTAAAAGATTATAAAGAGGCAGTCGAAGTTATGAATGTGCATTCCATCAATACGGCTGGAGATATCGGTGGTATTCAAAATGGAATGGGTAATGAAAAACAAGAAAAAATTATTGATAGCTTTTTGACGAAATCTGATAAAGTATCTTCCGTGGTAGTGGATGATATTGAATTTTCGAGAGCAGATTTGTTGTTAAAAAAAGCAATCCTTTTGCATAAGTCTTCCATTCGGCATGATGATCACAAAAAGTTGGAACAAGCTTTTAATTTATTAGAACAAGCTAATAAACTAGAACCTAATAATATTGAAACGCTTTTAGAAATGGCGAAGGTATTGGTCATTTTGACGCCAGATGATACCACAGATGAAGAAGCGATTTTAGAGCAAATTGAATTGATGGTACAAAATCCAAAAGATGATGATACCGCATTTTATTTAGCTCAAGCTCGATTTATGTTGGCGACTTCGAGTATGGATCATCTCGATGTAGATTTGCTTCGAAAAGCAAAAAAGACTTTTAAAAGTTTAGGGCATAAACAATTAGTTGCAGATTGTGAAGAGATGTTAGCTTATGCTGAAATATCAAAAGAACCAAAGATTCCACAGATTCCAAAATCACCAACGCCTCCGCCTCTTCCTAGAACTCAACCATTCAATCCGGTAGGAGAGTGGGAAGTAGAAATCCATAGCTTTATTCCTAATACTATGTATTTGAATTTATTTCCAAATGGTAGCTTAAATGGAAAACAAGTTTATGTTCCTTTTACAGGGAATTGGAGTTTTCAAAATAACTACATTTATATCATGGGCTACATGAGTGGCTTTCCTTTTGAGTTTGCAGTACAAATTCAACAAGAACAAAATGGCCAATATTTTGGAATGGGTGTAGATGGCAATCGTTATGTTTTTAAAAAAATAAATCGGCCTTCTGCACAAGGTGCGTTTTCGTCGGGAATGAGATGATAGATTTCGCAATGGTGAAATAGTGATGAGGGATAGATTCCGAGGAATCGGAATAGTGATGAGATTTTGATGAATCAAAATAGGGATGAGTTGCAGGCACGCCAATTAAGTCGAGAAAAACTATACAAAACACTATAAAATCAATATGAAAAACCTAAGCCCAATCAATATTGAATATTGGAAATTAAATATTGGATATTCTGTTATTAAAAAAATATCCCTATTATCTTTTATTCTTTTCCTAGGTTTCAATCTCCATGCTCAGCCTTACGACAAAGCACCAGAGACTAAGAAGAAAGTCAAACGGATCACTGAGTGGGTTAGCCCAAGTTTAAAAGCTAAATCCGTAAAAGGTATGGCGAGTTCCTTTGATCAAAATGGCCACTTACTCAACTATACTTCAGGAGGAGAACCTTCCATTTTGAATACCTATAATATTCTAAATAAAAAAGGAGTGGTTTTAGAAACGAGAGAAGGTAAAGGAATTGATCTTTTGCTTACTCGTTATACCTATAAATCTGATCGTACGATCAAAGAATGGTCCTTCCGTGGGAAGTTGAATCGCGAGGTTGTTTTCTTTAATAAAAAGAAACAGAAAATAGAAATGAAAACTTATTCCAAAGGATTAGAACTTGGGAATAAATTCCAACTTAAGGAACGAGTCATCTACAAATACAATACTAGAAAACAATTGGTCAGTGAAAAAATAATGGTTTACAACATGCCGAATTCTAAGAAATTCGATACCCGAAAGAAAACATACCATTATCATTCGAGCCATCGATATTTATTAAAAACAATAGAATATGATTTTGATGGAACGGTAAGCATAGTAGAAGATTATGCATATACCGATATAAAATTATCTAAAGCGCCGATGTATAAAGTTAAACTGATCATCAGTAATTATCTCAAGGATAAAACAGTCGCTACGAAAGAATTTTTATATAAAAAAGGAAAAATCTGGCAAAAGATTACTACCGAGAGAGGCATTCGACACATAGAAGTTTTTGCGGATGGCCGCTTGATTCGTCTACGGTCTTATAATAATGAAAACATTTATCGAGTGGTGGATTATCAGTACGAATACTATTGATGTGGTTAGGTAGGTTATGTAGTTATATGGTTAGGTGATCATTAGTTTTAGCAAAGAAAACAGTTTGAACCACATAACCATATAACTACATCACGATATAATCATATGATTAAAACCTAGCAGTAATTCCTCCAAGAATATTAATTCCGTAAGTCGGATAATTTGCCCATCGCTGACGCTTATTATTCGCCAGATTATTTAGCTGGAAAAATATTCCGAAGTTTTTAGCTAGTTGATAATCCGCTCCAAGACTGATGTCAAACAAGCCATTGAGCTTATCGGCTTCGCCGAGATCATTCATATATGGAACACCGTTTTCTACGAAAACCTCTCCTTTAATTCTAAGCTTATCTTCCAATGTGGTATAAGTCAATCCTACGTTCACTTCGAAAGCTGGAAGATGCCAAGCTTTTTCCTGATTGTTGAGTGAGTAAACATTTGAACCTACCGTACCAATGATTTCCAAGCCTTTGATTGGGGTCGCATTGATGGTTCCTTTGATATAAAAAACATCAACCGTATCATACAATACTCCGAATCGTAAAGTATCCACTGGGTGTTGAATAAACAATGCTAAATCATTTACCTTTTTCAAACCAATTTGTCCTTGATAGTCTACAACTTTTAAATTACCTCGGATACCTCCGTAGAAATTATTGTAGCTGGAGTTCTTGATTTCAAGATTCGTTCTCGAAACGATAAAAGGATTATAATCACTTAGTTTTTTGAAACTGTTTTTATACAATGATCCTTCTGCTCCTGCATAAATGGATAATTTATTACCGACGATATTTACAGCAGCTTCCGCATTTGGAAATACCTTAAACTTGTCATCATTTGAAGTTAAATTAGCACCTACTTTTACTTTGAAAGCATCACCATGGAAAGTGAAGTTAGGCATCAGGTAAAAGTTGTTCAGATTGTTTTTTTCCATCTGATCATCATAAGTTGTGAAATCAGTTGTGATTCCAAGTGTCAACTCATGTTGCTCATTAAACCATTTGGTAACACCAAGTTTGATATCGATGTTGTTCTCATCAGAAGCGTAATTATCTGTCAGTCTATAGAAATCAAAACCTGCTGTATAATTTAAATCGCCATTCGTACGCTCTCCATTAAAAATCTTTGCACCAGCTTCAAAAGTTTTAAACTCTTGCTTAATTTGATCTCTTGCAAAAGTTTGCTCATCATGATCATAACCATAAAAATGTACTTGATCAATGGTATATCCAAGATTTCCGCCAATAGCGAAACCTTGATCACTATTAAAATAGGTTCCATCAAATCCAATATCAGTTAATGCAAAACGCTGGTTGTCTAGATCTTTGAAATTAGCAGAATGATGCATTCCGTTAAATCCTAATTCAAATTTCTTTGGATCGACATAATGGTAAGACCCTTCTACATATGGTGAAGAGGGGATACCATAACCTAATTTTATATGTCCATTATATACTTTAGGAATTGGATCTCTTTTCATCGCAATCGGACGGATCTTTGGAGCTAAGTATTCTACGTTTAATGTCTTACTCGGAATCGTATAAACTAACTTTCTAGAATTCTCATCCAAAGGCGGAAGCTCTGGCGTGATTTCCAATTTATTAGATTCTTCCAAAGCTGCTTCAAAGTTTTTAATGATCTCTACTTCTTCAGAAGGAAGATCACCACCGGGTTGGGCATAAGCCACAACAGCGATAACCAAGAAAATAAAAGTGCTTACTATATTTTTGATGCTCATCATTTTATAAAAATTTAATTCCTCGATTTCTCTCAGAATAACAATTATTAATTTTAATTCTAACATTTCCTCACTATTTCGCTTCAGCGAAACCTATCTCTCATCACTATTCCGATTTATCGGAATCTATCCTTATCAATCATTCCCACCTTCTTCCTCAAATTCCATATTTCCATTATCCGCAGGAGTTCGAATCAAACCATTATTAGTCGACTGACTTTTTAAATTAGCCAATTTAGCTTTAGCGATATTCACCAACTCCTCATCCTCATCATAGTTTTCAATCAAACCTTCTAAGGCCGCCTGAGCATTAAACAAATCGCCTTTTTCAGCAAGAATATCTGCAAGTAAAATAACACTCTTTGCGATCCAGTAATTATAACCAGCACTTTCCTTGTTTGCATTCAAACAAAGTTGCTGAGCTACATCTAAATCACGTTGAACGTAATAAATGTATGCGACCAAATATCTTGCTTCTGCCGTTTGCTCATCATTACTCATTCGGATCACTTCATTGAAAGCAGCGAGTGCTTTGTCATATTTTTTAGTATCCGTATTCAATTTTCCGATGTAGAAAAATGCAGTGGATTTTTGTGCATCATCAGCTGCTGGATTTTGACTCACTTTCTTAGCCATAGAAACAACGGCTGCTGAATTATTTGTTCGGTAAGCACTCCGCATCGCTCCGAGTTGTGCTTCGAAACGAAGATCAGCATTATCAGCTGCAGCTTCTAATTGAGAATAGAAAGTATATGCTTTTTGAAAATCCTGCTCATGATTGTAAGAAATCAGTGCTGCTTTTCTAAGTGCCTTCGTGAAGTATCTTCCTGGTCCTTTATTAGAAACAAACTCGTAATCTTTCAATGCTTCACTATATCTTTTTAAAACACTATAAGATTCTCCTCGGTGATAGTAAGCAAGCAAGCTATTTCCACCATTAGGGTATTTTCTAAGGTAGTTGGTATATCCTGTAATTGCTTTTTCATAATCACCATTTTCAAACTGAGACTCTGCAGCTTTGAAGCTGATCTTTTCTTTTTCTCCAGAGTTTACTTTGTAACCCGGGATCGTTTCCAAGAAAGCAAAATACTCATCTGGTTTACCAAGATCATCCACATAAATTTCTTCCAAGGCAGCTAAAGCAGCTTCCGCTTCTTTTGCTGTTGGGTTATGAGAGAATACTTTTTTATAATAATCAATCGCGGTATTTACAGAACCTTTATTATAGCTAATCAAACCAAGCTTGATCAATGCCTCATTATAAAGCTCTGAATTTTTATGAGATTGCGTAAGCTTTTTTAATGCTGCGATGGATTGATCGAATTGTCCGATTTCCTGATAAGTGTTTCCTAATTGTAGCAATGCATTATCCGCATATTCAGAATTAGGATAATCATCAGAGATACTTTCTAAGGCAAGAATTTTCTCCGTAGTATTTCCTCTTAGTCCTTCGATGATTGCTTTTTGATAAAGCGCATAAACATAACCAGAGTATTTGTTGCTAATGGCATCATCGTAATATCGGATCGCCTTGTCGTATTGATTTCTTTTAAACAAACAATCACCAGCTCTTAAGGTCGCATCACCCAATACATTTTTAGTGATGTATTCATTATTGATGAACATACTATTTTGACGAATTCCAGTGATTGCATCTTGAAAATATCCAAGTGCTCCGTTATAATTTTTTTGTTTTAAATAATTGTACCCCATGGTATAGTTTGCGGTGTACAATGAAGCCTCATCAGGAAGGTTACTCATGTTCTTCGCAAGTGTCGTAAATTTATTGAGCTGTTGAGCACTTTCACTATAATTACCAGCATTATTGGCTAACTCACCTAACCAGTAATAAGTCAATGCTTTGGTTCTGTTATCAACTGGATTCTGTAAAGACTTAACAAAATTCGTTTTAGCTTTTTCAGTATCTCCGTCTTTTAATAATTGCAAACCTCTGTAGTAAGCGACTTTTTGATAAGTCTCTCGCATCTTTGGCGTTTTGTTAGGAATCTTTTCCAACAATGTCATTGCGTTTGCATAATCTCGGGTATTTAGAAAAATATTGCTCAACATCGTTTGAGCTTCTGCATAATATTTAGAGTCAGAAGGAATACTTTGCAAAGCAGGAACCGCTTCCCGGTCATAATTCAATTCATAGGAAAGCTTTCCATAATTGAATTCAGATTCTGCTTTGATCGCTTTGTCATAATTCATTCGGCTGGCCAATTTAAAAGCATTACGAGCTTTTTGTTTGTCACCGTTTTTAATTTGACAATCCGCTAAGCTATACATTGCAGCCTGACCCAATGGACTGTTGACATCTCTTAATCTTTCAAAATTCTTAGCAGCTTTTACACAGTCACCTGTTTCTTTTTGAGTAAAACCTATTTGGAAATATTCCTCTGCCCGCATTTTCATAGAGTTGTTTGAATAATACTCTAAATGGGGAAGGGCCCGATTGTAATCTCCTTTTTCAAAATAAGCTTGTCCAACTAATTGATTGATCTCTGGTTTCTTTTTCAAACCAGAAGCTTGTGCTTTTTTAGCACCATAGTCAATCACCTCATCGTAAAGACCTTGAGCAAAATAAATTTGGGTAATATAATAAGGTACGTAAACCCGATATTTTTTAGAAGGTTGAACTCTTTCAAAACTCTTCACCGCCTCAGGATATTTGTTCTCATAAAATTGAGTAATCCCATAATAGTAATTAGTAGGGAAGTAGTATTGATTATCAACGTCTTTAATTTCTTTAAAAGCTTGAGCTGCAGCTTTGAAATTCTTTTTATAGAAATGACAATATCCTTGTTTGAATTTTACTTCGGATCGTTGCTCTTTAGTCAAGTCATAAGTGTCAATACTTCCAAAAAGCTGAATCGCTTTTTCATACTTACGACTATTGTAATAGTAATTAGCCATTTCGATGATCGCTTCATTAGCTAAAGGATCTGGATCATACTTTCTGGCAAAATCTAAGACCAATTTTTCTCCTTCAGGGAGATTTAGTCGAACTGCAGATTTCGCATAAAACAATTCGGCTTTCATTTTCAATAATTCCGAATTTGGTTCATTGGCAGGTTGTAGCAGATCAATTACCTTCTGAAACTCATGCTGAGCTTTACCGGCAAGGCCTTGATCATAAAAAGCTTTGCCACTCTTGAAAGCTTGATTGGCTTCTGTAAAGACAGTAGTTTGCTGTGCATTTGCACTAAAGGAAAGCAAACCAATGATGAGGATACAAACTAATTTTTGAATTTTCATCTTATATGAATTGGTGTTTCTAATAGTTGGGAAAAAGTCCCATGTGTTAAAAGACGGTTTGTAGGATTTGATGTGTTCTTGATGTAAATGATTGATAATTAGATATTTAAGTTATGTGTGATTTTTAATTAACTCTCCTATGTACGGTAATAAAGCACAAACTGGTTCAATTCGTTATTTATTGCGACGAATTTATGAAAATTTTGAGACTTTACATTTGTATTAGACTATATTCCAAAATGGTTTAGTGATGAATGGGGATTAAGGTTTTATTGCTAATTGAGGCGGTGAAAACGGAGTGTAGCCGTAGCTACATGAGTATTTTACCAACGAAGAGTAGCGATAAAAGATAATTCAGCTTCATCCGAAATTATTTGGCATAAAGTCTATTGTCTAGGAGAATCCCTTTGATTTAATGACGATTGGAGATTCTGAAACCCTCATTTAAAGCAAGTTTTTAACCTATTTTTAACGAGAACAGGAATTTCATTTTCTTCAATCCATGTATGAACGGCTCCCTGATATTGCATCCCTAAATATTCCGCAGATCTTTCAAATGGTTTCCAAAATTCCGGAAACTCTTCTTGATCAGAGCTACAGCAAACAACTTTCATATTCTTACCTCTTAATTGTCGACCTAGATCTTTTCTTATTTTTAAAAGATCAGTTATCCGATCGAAAAAGGTTTTCATAGTTGCACTCATCGCATACCAGTATACGGGAGTTGCAAAAATCAGAGTGTCAAAATCTAGGATTTTTTCCATCAAAGGGAAATAATCATCCTCCTGATTTTGATGGTCATAATCGTAATATCCTATTTTATAGTCGTTTAAATCAAAAATAGGGATATCTTTCAATGTACTGATATAATCGCAAACTCTCTTTGTATTTCCATCACTTCTGGAACTACCCATTATAATTATTGAAGACATAGATGTATTGTTAGGTAATTAAAGGTTGAAATTAGGCTTAATTCTTGCATTTTATTTAAACATATTAAAAAGAATAAATACTTTTTAAAATTCTGTGTTTGCAAACGATAAACGGATTTATTAGCAGTTGGCTTTGGTGAAATAGCTAGATTTGTTGACGAGTTTTTCGTTTTTGAAAAATCCCCAAGCCTTTCGCTCGACAATTCTAATGTCTCAATAGAACTCATTACCAAGTGTTTTTAATCGACTGTCAATACATATTTATATCTTCTAGAATCTTACTGTATTGATAAAAAAACTATAAATGTTAGATACTTTGTCTACTGCTACGTTTAATTATTCATTAGCAAATGCTTTGTTAAGTTCAAACTCTATTGCAATAGCTTATTTTGATCATTCGCTTAGTATAAAAGAATTCAATGCTCAATTTCTTGAGACCTTGAGGCAGACTAGTATTCCTAAAAGTATTCAGGATGTTAATTTGTTTGAAGAAAAAGAACTCCAGTTTTATATCAAACAATTTAAAGAAAAAGAGAGAGGTGAAATATTCATTACTAAAAAAATATCTCATTTTGCTGGAGAGTTTAAGATTCTAAGTATCAGATTATTGAGTGTCTATGAGAAAGCTAATTTTAAAGGAGCATTTGTTTTTTTAGATGATATCACCATCAAAGAATCTTCTCAATTGGCTCTAGAAGCTGTCGCCAATCATTATGTCCAAGATGATATTTTTCAATTCTTCGACTCGATTAGCAAAGAAATTCTTAAGATTTTTAATGTTCCGATGTTGACGATTAGTTGTATTCAAGAGGGAGAAGAAGATCAAAGTGTTCGTTTTGCCACTTCAGGTAAAAAGTTTGAACTAGAGGATAGTTATCGTTTTTTAATCAAAGATTTGGATTTAAAAAATGGTGAAAATGTAACAGATATTTTTTATGATTTTTCGAAAGAGAATCTGGAAAAATTCAATATTTATTTTAAAACTAAATATACAACTGCACAAGGTATTGTATTAAAAAATAGAAAGGGAGAAGTCATCGGAGCTATTACCTTATTTGATGATAAGCCAATTCATAATCAGAAATTGCTTCGAAAGGTGCTGCCTATTTTTACTAAAAAATTGGCTTATGAAATAGAGCATACAAATTCTGTAGAATTACTTCAACAAAGTGAAGAATTTTTTAAAAGACTTTTTAAAGAGAGCCCGCTTGGGATTGTCATGATTTGCCCTAATACAGCAAAGATACTCAATGCGAATTTTAGGATTTGTAAGCTTCTTGGATATTCTATTAAGGAGCTGAAAGAAAAGACCATGTATGAGGTTACTCATGCTGATGATCACAACATACATAAAGAGAAATATAAAACTTCACTTGGTGAAGATGATTCTGCGTTTGGATTCGAAAAAAGATTACTCAGAAAAGACGGTACTTCTATCTGGTGTCGAATAGCTGTTTCTATCATTCTAGATGAGAAAGGAAATCCTGTTTATGATCTTGCAACTATTACTGATGTTACAGAATCTAAAGAAGCTGGGGATTTAATTGATTCGCAAATAATTGCGCTTTACGAACAAAATCAGAAGCTTGAGAAATACATTGATTCCAATATGGAATTAGAAAACTTTGCTTATATCGCTTCACATGATCTTAAAGCTCCGCTTCGAACGATTGGAAATTTCACTCAGCTTTTGAATCGTAAAATTTCAAAAAAACTTGAACAAGAGGAAAAAGAATTTATGGGTTTTATTTTTGAAGGGGTCAAAGACATGAGTACCTTGATTGAAAATTTATTGATGTATTCTACGGTTTCTTCATCCGGTAATCCAGTTGATGAATTAGACCCAAACCATATTTTGGGTAATGTCATTCGAAATTTAAATGCTTCAATTGAAGAAAATAGGGCAGAGGTAATTTTTGAATCTTTACCTGATCAGATCGTTGCTAATAAAACAAAAATAACTCAGCTTTTTCAAAACCTGATCGCTAATGGGATGAAATTTCAGCAATCAGGGAATTCGCCAAAGATAAAAATAAAAGGTAGTGAAAATTCAGAATTCTGGGAGTTCGAAGTTTCAGACAATGGTATAGGAATAGCAAAAGAGTATCATGATAAAATCTTTACTCTTTTCAAAAGACTTCACGGTAAAAGTGAATTTGAAGGATCAGGTATTGGATTAGCTTATTGTAAAAGAGTTGTGGAAAAACACGGAGGAAAAATTTGGTTGGAATCTGAAGTAGGGAAGGGAACGACTTTTTTCTTTACGATAGAAAAACAGAGCGTTAGCAATTCGATAAATTAATGCGCTCATTTAAAGTTCGATTTATATAGAGATGTAGGTTACGTCGTCATAGAATTATACAACAGACATAACCTACATTACTATATTTTTGTATGACTACTTTTTATAATCCATGATTGTCTTTTCAATAATATCGCAACACTCTTGGATTTGTTCTTCATTCATAACTAAAGGTGGCGCAAATCGGATGATATTTCCATGAGTCGGTTTAGCGAGTAAACCATTATCTTTTAAAGCGACACAGATATTCCAAGCCGTTTTGCTATCCTCAGTATCATTAATGACGATGGCATTCAATAATCCTTTTCCTCTAACCAAAGTCACTAAATCACATTTATCTATAAGGTCCTGCATTCTTCCTCTGAAGATCTTACCCATGTTTTCCGCATTCTCTGCTAGATTTTCATCCTTGACAACCTCCAAAGCAGCAATCGCAACAGCACAAGCCAATGGATTTCCACCGAAGGTAGAACCATGCTCTCCAGGTTTAATAGCCATCATGATTTCATCATCAGCTAGTACCGCAGATACTGGAAATACTCCTCCAGACATTGCTTTTCCAAGAACCAAAATATCAGGTCTTACCTCAGGTTTGTTTTCGCAATTTCCTGAACAATTACAGTTTCCGCAAGTCGCTAATAATTTTCCTGTTCTTGCAATTCCAGTTTGTACTTCATCCGCAATAAATAAAGCATTATGTGCTTTACAAAGATGGTAAGCGTCTGGTAAGTAATTCGCATCAGGAACAACAACTCCTGCTTCACCTTGGATTGGTTCAACAATAAAACCAGCAACATTCGGATCTTCCAATGCTACTTTCAACGCTTCCAAATCGTTGTAAGGAATGATTTCAAATCCTGGCATATAAGGACCAAACCCTTTCGTACTTGATGGATCAACTGATGCAGAAATCACACCCATTGTTCGACCGTGGAAATTACCAGAAGCGAAAATAATCTTAGCTTGATTGCTTGGCGTTCCCTTTACATCATAAGCCCATTTTCTACAAAGCTTCAAAGCTGTTTCTACAGCCTCAACACCCGTGTTCATCGGCAATACTTTGTCATATCCGAAATACTCGGTTACGTATTTTTCATAAGGACCTAATTTGTCATTATAAAAAGCACGACTGGTCAAAGTCAAGGTTTCTGCTTGTTCTTTTAGAGCATTAATTATTCGAGGATGGCAGTGACCTTGGTTTACTGCAGAGTAAGCAGAAAGGAAATCAAAATACTTTTTACCTTCTGGATCCCATACAT
Organism: uncultured Saprospiraceae bacterium; assembly: GCA_937921595.1. Lineage (GTDB taxonomy): Bacteria > Bacteroidota > Bacteroidia > Chitinophagales > Saprospiraceae > JAHDHW01. The sequence goes on along the minus strand of CAKZTD010000122.1, from coordinate 38,185 downwards.
GAACACCTTCGCCTCTGGCAATAACAATTGGAAGTGGATGATAATTATGAGCGCCATAACGATCTTCCAGTTGCATTAATTCTTTTGAAGATAAAGTACTTTGATCTATCATAATATTTAGAATTTGTTGATTAGTAAAATTATTTTTTACGTAAAACGGAAACTTTAGTTTTATGTCCTGATTTATTCTTCCTCGGTTTAAAGTAAATCATTTTCATCATGCAACTTCAAATTGAAGGCATCCGCTACTCCTCTATAAACTACCTTGCCTTTGATAATGTTTAACCCAAATCGTAAAGGTCTACTTTCTTTACAAGCTTGTCTCCAACCTTTTTCAGCAAGTTGAACTGCATAAGGAAGTGTTGCATTGGTTAGAGCAATCGTAGAAGTATAAGGAACTGCTCCAGGCATATTAGCAACACAATAATGAACGACGCCGTCTACTACATAAGTCGGTTTAGCATGAGTTGTTGGCTTACAAGTTTCGATACAACCACCTTGATCGACTGCAACATCGACTATTACAGTACCTGGTCTCATTGTTTTTAGCATATCCCGTGTAATAAGATTTGGTGCTTTAGCACCAGGGATTAAGACTGCTCCAATAATTAGATCAGAACGTTGCACTAATTTTCGAATGATTAATTCATTGGAATGAATGGTCTCCACATTTGGAGGCATGATATCGGCAAGGTATCTAAGTCTGTTTAAGTTAATATCTAAAATTTTGACACTTGCTCCCATACCTGCAGCCATTTTTGCTGCTTGGGTTCCTACAACTCCACCACCAATCACCATCACTTTAGCAGGTTGTACACCAGGAACACCTCCTAATAAAATTCCTAAACCACCCATTGGTTTCTCCAAATATTTTGCACCTTCTTGAGTTGCCATTCTTCCAGCAACTTCAGACATTGGAACCAATAATGGAAGCGTTCTGTCGTCAAGCTCTACAGTCTCATATGCCAAGCAAATTGCTTTTTGTTTGATCATCGCCATAGTTAATGGCTTATAAGATGCAAAGTGGAAATAGGTGAATAATAATTGATCTTCTCGGATCAATTTGTATTCTTTTTTGATAGGCTCTTTGACCTTCATGATCATTTCTGCCTTTTTATAAACCTCCTCAATGGTTTTGAGGATTTTAGCACCTGATTCTTTATACTCTTCATCCTGAAATCCACTACCTTCTCCAGCAGTTGATTGTACAAATACTTTATGCCCTCTTTTTGTTAATTCTAAAGCTCCAGCTGGAGTTAGCGCAACACGATTTTCGTTGTTTTTTATTTCTTTAGGAACGCCAATGATCATTTTTCAATAGGTTTTAAATGGTTTGTTTTAATTCGTTTTTCTTAGATCTACTTATTTTGATAAATCGAGTGCAAATATAGGCTTTTAAAACATTCAAAATCAAAATAAAAATCAAAATTTAACCTTCTTTGTAAGATACGGACAGGATGGGATTAATAGGAGTTTTTTTAGGTTTACTAAACTTCTCTCTATGGAGTACAAAAGTATTAGTAAACTTGGCTGTGTTTTCAAACAAACAGCTCCAATTCGCTACGCTCCAAAATCCCTTTTTCATAAGCAGTTTCAAACAAATGTTTAATTGCAGCTTTTCCTTTTATACCCAAATCAACCGTATAATCATTCACATAAAGCCCAATATGCTGTTTCATAACCTCAGGATCCATCTCTTGAGCGTATTGGGAAACATAACTCATCGTCTGCTCAGGATTATCCAAAGCAAACTCAACACTTCTTCGTAAAACCCGATCAACCTTTTGCTGAATTTCCTTGGGCAAAGAACGCTTTACTACAATCCCACCTAGCGGGATTGGCAATTGAAAAGTTTCTTCCCAATATTCTCCAAGGTCACGAATTTTAGTCAGGCCTCGATCTTGATAGGTAAATCGATTTTCATGAATAATCAAACCTGCGTCAACCGTTCCATCAAGTACTGAATTTTCAATATCGGAGAACAATAACTCCTGTTTATTTACTGCCGCAGGGTAGGCCAAACTCAAAAGGAAATTAGCGGTAGTGTACTTTCCAGGGATTGCAATTTTTGCTTCATCAATCGCTTTTGCGGAAAGTGCTTGTTTTGCGATCAATAAAGGTCCACAATTATTACCCAGTGCACTGCCACTATTCAGTAAGGCATATTCTTTCAAGGCATAAGCAAATGCATGGTAACTCAGTTTCGTAATATCGAGGTCGCCTCTAAAAGCTCCCTGATTCAATTCTTCAACATCACCCAATTTTATATCAAATTCTAAGCCTTCAGTATCTATTTTTCCATGGATCATTCCATCAAAAATAAAAGTATCATTAGGACAAGGTGAAAACCCAAGAGATAATTTCATTACTTTTGCAAATATTTATAAGCTGACAACTTAGCAAGTTAATAAGCTAGCAATAACGATTTGATTTGGCAGAGGATATAATCTTTGCACCATTGCTAAATTAGTCACTTATTAACTTGTTCGCTTTGTTAAGTAAAAAATCGAATTTTAAATAATAACAACATGCTCGATATCAAAGGACTCAAAGTCATCTACGAAGATAACCATTTGATTGCTGTCAACAAACCGCCAAGATGGTTAGTTCAAGGAGATGATACTGGGGACACCCCAATTTCAGAATATGTCAAACAATACATTAAGGTTCGGTACAAAAAACCTGGCGATGTATTTTTAGGCACCATTCACCGATTAGATCGACCAGTAAGTGGAGTCGTTGTCTTTGCACGTACCACTAAGGCCCTCACTCGTATGAATAAACTATTTCAAGAGCGAAAAGTTGAAAAAACGTATTGGGCAGTAGTAGGGGAGCGACCAAAACCGATTAATGGGACTTTGATTAATTTTATTTTAAAAGATCATGAAAAGAATAAAGCGAAGGCTTACGATCAGGTAGGGAATCGAACTAAAAATGCGAAGGAAAGTGAATTGAGCTATAATTTGATCAGAGAAATTGGAAATTTACACCTTTTGGAGGTCAAGCCTAAAACTGGGAGACCGCATCAGATTCGAGTCCAATTATCAAAAATCGGATGTCCAATTTGGGGTGATTTAAAATACGGTTTTGGAAAAGCAAACCAAGATGGTTCTATTCATTTGCATTGTAAAAAGCTGTCATTTGTTCATCCCGTAAAAAAGGAATTAATAGAAATCAAAGCAAAACCACCTTCTACGCAATTATGGAATACCTTGAATGTTGATTTTTAAAAAGAATACTGTTTTAAGTTTAATATCCGATACAATCGGATTTAACTTGAAACATCTCAATAAAGCAAGTTTCCAAACTTGCGATGACAAAGCATAAAAAATAGAAAAGATGAAATACCTAAGCCTAATCTCTATTTACCTACTAGCAGTAACGACTACTTTCAGTCAAAATCCATCCAGTACTTTCATTCTAGACGAGTCCATCAAGTATCATGATCCAAAAGGAGAATGGTTTCAAACGGATTTTCAAATGACTTTTGAGCAATCGAGGCCTGATGGTTCGACTAGCCAGGTTAGTACCTATATTAATAATCCTAAAAGTCAATTCACTTATCTTCAGGACAAGAAGGATGCGAAAAAAGAATATTTCATCAAAAACGAGCAAGATGAATGCGTTGTAAAATTCAATAACTCCGAAACCTTCTCCGAAGACGAAGCGAAAAAGCATAGACTCAATTGTGAAACTGCTATTAGAATTAGAAATTACTACACCTACCTTTGGGGACTACCAATGAAATTGAAAGACCCGGGAACGATCATTAGCAATGAAGTCAAAGTAGAATCTTTTGAAAATGTAGATTGCTATAAATTGAAAGTAACTTATGATGCAGAGGTCGGAAAGGACATTTGGTATTTTTATTTTAAAAAATCAAACTATGCCCTTCATGGCTACAAATTTTATCATGAAGAAAGTAAAAATGATGGCGAATACATCACCCTAGAAGCCGAAGAAAAGGTAGGAAATATGAAGCTGCCAAAAACCAGAAAATGGTATTATAACAAAGACAATAAATTCCTAGGAGCAGATAAGCTTTTAAAACAATAGCATTTAGATGTTAAACCCAAAAAAGGATAAAACGCGCAAAGCGTTTTATCCTTTTTTAACTCATCGTTTCCTCTGATTTATCAGCGGTTAGTTTTTTTAGTTAATAATTCACACTTGAATGAATTGTCTAGAATACCAAAACTTTCCCAAAATACCCCACATCCTCATTCCGCAATTCCACAAAATAAACCCCTAGCAAGCCTTCCGTCACCAGCTCATATTGATTACCACTAATATTCAAAATACGCTTTACAATCCGTCCATTCACATCTCGGACCGTCAAATCAAAACGATCCCCATTTCCAGGAATATCAATAATAAGCCGCTCATTCGCTGGATTTGGATAAAAAGAAAGCGGTTGAAAAACTAAGTCTGCTGTATTGTTTGCAAAATCAACCCAAAAGGTCAAATCCAATCGACTAAGCGAAACGACTTCGCCACCCACATATTCGCTAGCACAAATCCCAACTAAAAACTGCCCAAGAAAAGGAGTCATTCCAGAAATCTCACCAGTATTCCGGTCCAATTCTAAAGTAGATCCCGCTCCCAAAGGGTTGTCAAAACTAAAAATCGAACCACTAAAAATAACATTGTCAAAAGGCGGTGGGCAGGCAGGAACAGGACTGACACCATCGCAAGCATTTGGATCTCCTGGATTAGTTGGAGTTCCAAATGGTCCACCTCCAATTATCGGAGAACAAAATTCATAGATAATACTATCTGCGTCACTTTCCAGAGCTGCTATGTTATAACTAAAAGGAACGCCATTACATATTTCAAAAAATGGAGCAAAATTAAATTCCGGACTACTATTATTTGTTTGTAGTGCACTAGAAGTAATGTCAGAGGTGATCGTAAAACCTATTTCTTCTGGATCATCAAGATTCCCATAGCTTGAGCTTTTACAACACCTCTGGTACACAAGATGATAGTCTTCTCCATTATCTACCAAAGTAGTTTCAAATCGATAAATTGCTTGCTGTAAACAAAAAGGAAAAGGATTAGTGACACAAGGATCAATCATTGGTGAAAATGAAAATGGTTGAGTATGGCTAATAGAAAAGGATTGGACAAAATCATAAGGCTCTGAATTTCCACGGTATAAAGTAATAGTAGCAGGATCGTCAAAAATAGCACCTCCGCTATTGCAATCTCGGTAAATATTCATCTCAAATTCGTAAATATCATCACTAATATGGGTGTAATGAATCTTGCCTCCCAAGATATGATCGGCTTGAGCTATAAAGGGAGAGATACATAGACTAAGGAAGAAAAGTAAGGTTTTAGCTTTCATATTTTTCTTTTTTAATTAAATTATACAAATCAAGTTTGAAAAGAAATGATAAAGTTTCTAATAGCTTAGTGCTCAGCATCAAATCGGAATGTTGTTCTTCATTGAGGCCTTTATATTACATGAGCGGAACCGTAATGAGGGCTCGACATTAGAAGAGACCGAAAACCTAATACCGTTTTTCCCTAGCATAGAGCAAATAAAAACTAAAAAAGATTTACAACCCAGGCCGACATAAAAGATAAATTTCTACCGTTTCAAATATAATCATAAACCACATCCGTCAAATACAAACCTTGCGGATAAGCCTGTGTCATATATCGATTCTCTTGTTTTCCAGAAAGACTCAATTCCAATTCATCCAAACTTACCTGACCTCGGCCAACATCCAATATTCGTCCCACACTAATCCGAATCATTCCCCTCAAAAAACGATTTGCTCTAAAACGAAATAAAATCCGATCTTTCGACTCATTTAAAGTCATCGAAACTTCTCTCAAATCGCAAAGCGTATGATTATGCAATTCTGGTTGCAAGCAAAAATATTTAAAGTCCTCATACTTAGAAAACAAAACACAGGCTTGCTTCATTTTATCTAAATCCATGTCAATCATATCATAACAAGCACTTTTGTTAACCAAAAAAGGATCCTTTTTTAAATGCACCCTGTATTCATAGGTTCTATCCTTAGCATCCAATTGGGCATTAGCTTTTTCACCAACTTCAATCAAATCATAGATGACAATATCATCAGGAAGCATCCGATTCAATTTATAAACCAAATCAAAATCAATCTTTTCTTCAATTTTAAAATGAGCATAATAACTACTCGCATGGACACCTGTATCCGTTCTACCACAACCATGAATCGTCAAATCAGAGGACAACATTATTCTCATTTTATCTTCTATCGTAGCCTGTACAGAAGAGACCTGAGCCTGCCTTTGCCATCCATGATAGTTCGTCCCATTATAAGCCAAATGCAAAAAGTACCTCATATTTTATTTTACTTTCATTGGTGATCTCCTATCATCTTTTGGATTTCACCTGAATGAACAAAAGTATCCAAAGCCACTAACATATCAAAATCAAAAAAATCCAAAAATTAAATACCTTTGCAAGACTTGATCACTTAATCTTCTATTTACTTATTAACTTGTAAAATGGATATAGAAACCTTCAGATTATATTGCCTTTCTAAAAAAGCTGTCGAAGAAGCATTTCCATTCGATGAGCAAACCTTAGTCTTTAAAGTCATGGGAAAAATGTTTGCCCTCACAGGTTTAGAAAAAGAGGAATTCCGAGTCAATCTAAAATGCGACCCAGAATACTCAATTGAGCTAAGAGAAGAATATGAAGACATTCATGCAGGTTGGCACATGAGTAAAAAACATTGGAATACCGTATATTTTGAAAATGGACTAAGCGATAAATTCTTAATTTCGCTGATCGACCATTCCTACGATTGTGTCGTCGCCAAACTCAAAAAAGCAGACAAGGAGTTTTTGAAAAACCTCTAGAGATCAATAAAACGGATAGTTATTCAATATTAATGAATCTCATTTTAAATTTTAAAAAAGAACTTATTGTTAAGTATACTCTTTTGCCAGAAACTAGGAACTTACTTAGGATAATTAAAAATCTAAATGCAAAAAGATTACATCATCATAGGACAAGGACTAGCCGGTAGTCTACTCGCCTACGAACTCCTTCAACAAGGCAAAAGTATTCACATTTTTGATAATCACCATGAAGGCGCAGCCTCATCAATCGCCGCTGGCATTATCAATCCTATAACCGGACGCCGTTTCGCCAAAAGCTGGAGAATCGATCAATTCCTTCCATTCGCCAAAGAATATTACCAAAAAATAGAACAACGATTTAATATCAATATATTCCACGATCGAGCAGTCTTACGTTTCCTTCATGGGAACAAAGACATCAACGATTGGTATGGAAGATCCTCTTGGGAAGGCTTTGGAGAATACATGCAAGAGTATGAAAATATGGAAGAATTAGCAGATCATTTTCACCTCCCATTTGGTATAGGGGTTATTAAACCTTCCGCTCAAATAGATATTCCTCTTTTAATAAAAACCTTCAAAGAATACTTCCAGGAGAAAAATGTGATTTCGGATCAAAAAATTGATTATCAATTGCTTAAGCAAAATGACATAAAGTCAGCATTTAATGGGATCGATGCGGATAAAATTATTTTTTGCGAAGGCTATCAAGCCCAATTTAACCCTGCTTTTGACGCCATTCCATTTGAGCCAGCGAAAGGAGAAGTGCTATTTGTAAAAATCCCAAATCTAAACTTCAAAGACTTACTCAAAAACAAGATCATGATTGCTCCCTTAGGAAACGACCTTTATTGGACCGGAAGTAATTACGAATGGAATGCCACCCACGATCGACCTACAGAAAGTTTTAAAACCGATTTTATTAAAAAACTCCAAAAAACACTAAAACTTCCATTTGAAGTCATCTACCACAAAGCAGCCATCCGCCCAAGCGTCAAAGACCGTCGTCCAGTTCTCGGTTCTCATCCTCGAAATCCCAAAATCGCCATCTTCAACGGTCTAGGTACCAAAGGCGCATCTCTAGGTCCCTACTGGGCCAAGCATTTAGCCAACCACCTGCTAAATAATACACCTCTAGAACCAGAAGTCAATCTTTCAAGATTCTACGTCTAAGTCTTCTAGCTCTTTTAAGTTTAAAGCCGACGCAGGAGGCTGAAACTTGAAAGTATTGTATACAGGCAAGTTTGTAACTTGCTAGCCCCATTTAATTATCAGATATCATCCCAAACACTACCAAAAATCAATCAACCCACTCAAATTTTTCCCTATCTTGTTAAAATTATCTTAACCCTAAAGACCATTTATGTAAATTCTCAAATAATTGCATCCATTTAGAGAACGTATTAAGTTCAATTTTTCTAAATCAAAATACGCATTCTAATAAAAAAAGCATTTCTTGCAATTAATGTCTCCTTCGCAAAATCATCAGACCTGACGAAGCCGAGAACCAGACAAAATTCTCTATTATGAAAAAACAATTTTTCTTATTCTCAATTCCCTTCTTTATTTTTATTTTATTCGCTTGCAATACAAATAAAAATAAAGCAATAGCAAAACAGATCAACAATCCTCAGATGATAAATCTCAATAACGATAGTTACGAAAAAGAGTGGAAGACCATAGATTCTCTAGATCAAAGAGGATTACCCAAATCAGCTTTAGAAAAAGTGCAAGAACTTTATACCAGAGTTCAAAGTGATAAAGTCCCTGCACAAATTATAAAATGCCTTATTTATCTAGGGAAGTACAATACCCAATTAGAAGAAGGTGGATTTGTGAAAGCCATCAAAGACATGGAAACTCATATTGAGAATGCGAGCTTCCCTCAAAATAAGATATTAGAATCCATGATGGCAGAGATGTATCAAAACTATCTCAATCAAAACCAATGGAAACTCAGAGATCGAACGGAATTGGCTGATTTTACGCCAGAAGATATGGCAACTTGGACTACAGGGCAATTGTCAAAAAAATCTAGAGAACTTTATCTAGCTTCCATCAATGATGATGCTACTCAGCAAATCAAACTTTCAGAATTTCAAGCGATTTTACATTCTGGAAATAATGCCGAAGGTTTACAACCAACGCTTTTCGATTTTTTAGTCTATCGAGCAATCACCCATTTTTCAAATGACAGAACGTATTTAACGAAACCGGCTTACCAGTTTTACCTAAACCAACCAGAAGCATTGGCAGATCGGGAGACGTTTGTAGATTATAATTTCGAGTCCAGAGATTCTACTTCTCAAAAACTCCAAATGGTAAAGCTTTTTCAAAAGCTTTTGACTTTCCATAAAAACGATGATTCAAAAGATGCTTTAATTTATGCGGACCTCCGTAGAATGAAATTCGTTTATGATAATGCGGTTATTCCAGGTAAAGAAAAAATCTATTTGGAGTCTTTAGAAAAACTGGAAAAAGAAAATGAAGATAGCCCTGTTTATACTGAGATAGTACATCGGATTGCAGAATATTACTTCATTGCTGGATCAAATTATTCTCCAGGACAAGATGATGGAAAACAATTCTATTTTAAAACGGCTATAGAATTATGTGATAAAGCAATTGCGAAATACCCAGATTCTTTTGGTGCGGATCAATGTAAGGAATTGAAATCTAGAATGGTTATTCAAGACATTCAGTTTCAGGCAGAATTGGTTAATCTTCCAAACGAAGCAATTTTGATGAGTGTTTCTTATCGAAATCTAGAAAAGGCATACGCAAGGGTGATCCCAATGTCTCCATCTCAAAAACAAAAAATAGAAGGAACAGATTGGGATAAAAGAGGAACGGAAATTTTAAAATTAGATCCATTAAAAGGTTTTTCTATTGACTTTCCTCAAGTAGGGGATTTTCGGATGCATACATTAGAAGCTAAAATCGATGGTTTACCTTATGGATTATATATGATTGCGCTTTCGAATGGTAATGATTTAAAAGATAAGGCAAAGAGTCTTCAGTACCTGTATTTACATGTTTCGGATATTGCATATTCTATTCGAAATGATCAAGCAGGAAAGTCTGAATTTATAGTGACCAGTAGGAAAAGTGGTGAACCGATGGAAGGTGTAAATATTAGCTTTTTTGAAGAAAAATATAATAACGCCCGAAGGAAATACGAAACCAAAAACAGGGGAAGTGCAACAACCAATGCAGATGGATTTGCTAAAAATACACTGCCTAATAATGCAAGATTTAAAACCATTTTTACAAAAGGAACAGATGTACTTGATCTTGATACCAGAGCATCTAATGTTTCGAGATCTTTTGATCGAAGAAGAAATAGTACGATTCATTTTTACTTAGATCGTGCCATTTACCGACCAGGGCAGACTGTTTATTTTAAAGGAATTGCTTTGTCATACGACACCAAAGGAATGCCGACGATCATGCCGAATGAGGAGGTGACCGTTATCTTGAAAGATGTCAATCGACAAGAAGCAGAAAAGGTAAAATTGCGAACCAATGAATATGGAACGATCAATGGATTTTTTACAGCTCCTAATAATGGGATTACTGGATCTATGAATATTTCTGCAAGCTGGGGTGGTTCTAATAGTCAAAAATACTTTCGAGTTGAGGATTATAAAAGACCAAAATTTGAAGTCAAATTTGATAAGGTAAAAGGAAGTTTTAAAATAGCAGAGGAGGTGACTGTAACTGGAAATGCTAAAGCATATGCGGGTAGTAATATAGATGGAGCTCAAGTAACTTACCGAGTCGTTAGGGAAGCTAGATTTCCATACTTTCCTTGGTGGAGAAGAGGCTGGTGGAGACCTTCAGCTCCTTCGGTTGAAATTACGAATGGCGAAACAAAAACTGACGAGTCGGGTAATTTTGAAATCAAATTCGATGCCTTAGATGATCCTTCAATTGATAAAAAAACAAAGCCTGTTTTTTACTATACCGTCTATGCTGATGTGATCGATATTACTGGAGAAACTCATTCTTCAAGTCAGGGAGTTTCTATTGGAACGGTGGCACTACAAGCTAGTTTTGATATCAAAAGTTTGGTGAATTCAGATAGTTTAAAGTCTACCACGATCAACACCACAAACCTCAATGGCGAATTCGAAGCAGCCAAAGGTTCTTTTAAAATCGAAAAGCTAATTACACCTAAGAAAAGCTTCATTGATCGCTATTGGAGCCAATCAGATCAATACATTATATCAGAGCAGGACTTTGCAAATGACTTTCCAAATTATGCTTATAAAGATGAAGACAAAGTTCAAAATTGGAAAGTAGAAAGTACTGTTTTTGAAAGTGATTTTGATACTGAAAAAAACAAGGAATTATCTTTCAATAATACAAGATTCGCTCCTGGTAAATATGCCTGTACTTTAAAAACTAAGGATGCTTTTGGAGAAGAAATCGAGTTAAAAAATTACATCACTATCTATGATCTCAATAGTGCTAAAGTGCCATCCAATGAAGCTTATTTCCACATTGCTGAGCAATATACTTATGAGCCAGAAGAGACTGCAGAATGGTTTTTAGGATCATTCAAGCAGAATCAAAAAATGCTTGTAGAGATAGAACATAATAATCAGATTGTAAAAACGAAATGGCTGACTATTAATGGTTTAAATAAAGAGTCTCAAGAAATACTTGAAACCCATAGAGGAAACCTTTTTTATAACATCTATTTCACTCAAAACAACCGTTTTCATAATACAGCCTATACGATTTCAGTTCCTTGGTCAAACAAGAACTTAACTGTAGAATATGGAACATTCAGAGATAAATTATATCCTGGAGAAGAGGAAACTTGGCAAATAAAGATCAGCGGCCCTAAGAAAGAAAAAGTGATGGCTGAAATGGTCGCAGGAATGTATGATGCATCACTCGATGTTTTTGCTCCAAACAGCTGGGGATTAAGTCCATTTCCGTATGCTTACAAAAGATATACGTGGAGAAGTTATGGCTCTGGCTCATCAAGAGGACAGGAGATTCATTACCAGTGGGATAGAGGTAATAATTCTAGCGGGAATTTATACCGAAATCTAGAACATCTCAATTGGTTTGGGTTTAGCAATTATAATTACAATCAATATTATATGGAAGCTGAAATGATGGATGATGCAGTAATGATGGAAGCACCAATGTCAGCACCAATGACTGAAGAGCCGGAGGCATCTGGAAGGTCGAGATCAAAAAAGGAAATGAAAAATATGCCGACTAAAGATATCAGTGCTATTGCAGCAACGACAGCGGGTGTAAGTGGGAATGCAGATGGAGATGCAGGTAATATAGATGAATCAGAACTAGATATTGATGGAACTGAAAATGGAGGTGATAATCCACCACAAATCAGAACCAATCTTAAAGAAACCGTTTTCTTCTTTCCAAATTTAAAAACTGATGAAGAAGGAAATGTGATCGTACAATTTACAATGAATGAAGCCCTGACTCGATGGAAATTCATGGGCATGGCACATACCAAAGATTTACAAATTGGATTGACGTCTAAAGAGATTGTAACTCAAAAAGATCTTATGGTTTTGCCAAATCCACCAAGGTTTTTTAGAGAAGGAGACGATATCGAATTTACGGCTAAGGTTAGTAATTTAACTGAGAAAGAAATCTCGGGAACGGCGACCCTACAATTATTCGATGCCATCACGATGGAGCCGATTGATAGCAAATTAGGAAACACCTCAAATGCCATAAGTTTTACTGCAAAAGCAGGACAATCTGATCGCTTGGCTTGGAATTTAAAAATCCCAGTAGGTCAGCTCGGAGCAGTCACACACCGAGTGATTGCAAAATCAAATACTTTCTCCGATGGAGAAGAATCTGCACTACCAGTTTTGACCAATCGAATGTTGGTGACAGAAACACAGCCACTTCCAGTGAGAGGAAATCAAACCAAAGATTTTACTTTCAAAGCAATGGAAAAAGCAAGTCGGTCGACAACATTGACACACCATAAAATGACCTTGGAGTTTACTTCCAATCCTGCATGGTATGCGGTTCAAGCATTACCTTATATGATGGAATATCCTTACGATTGTACGGAGCAGATATTTAGTAGATATTATGCAAATGCTCTAGCTAGTAGTGTGGCCAATTCGCATCCAAAGGTGAAACGAATCTTCGAAGCTTGGAAAGGAACGGACGCATTAGAAAGTAATTTGTCTAAAAATCAAGAACTTAAATCGGCATTGCTGGAAGAAACACCTTGGGTTTTACAAGCGCAAAGTGAAGCACAACAAAAACGAAATATCGGATTGCTTTTCGATTTAAATAGAATGAGTAATGAATCTCGAATCGCATTGAAAAAAATCACCGACCGACAATTATCAAACGGTGGATTTTCATGGTTCCCTGGTGGACGCGATAGTTGGTACATCACTCAATACCTGGTAGAAGGCATGGGCCATTTAAATGAATTGGGTGTGAAGGAACTAAAAGAAGATCCAAAGACTAAAGCTGTTTTAACCAAAGCAGTAAGCTATATCGATGATCGGATTGCTGAGGAATATGATCGTTTACTAAAAAGAATCAAACGGCATGGTGGTGATATCAATAAGGACCACTTAGGATCGTTAGCGATTCATTATTTATATGCGCGTTCGTTTTTCAAAGATCAGCCGATAAAAAGAAATGCACAAACAGCTTTCGATTATTATCTTGGTCAATCTGAAAAATACTGGTTGAAAAAAGGCATGTACTCTGAAGGGATGATCGCTTTGGCTTTAAAAAGATATAAACCTAAAAGTGATCAGGCAATGGAGATTGTTAAATCGCTAAAAGAACGTTCGCTAAATAAGGAAGAACTTGGCATGTACTGGAAATATGAAACTGGTTATTACTGGTATCAATTACCAATCGAAACACATGCTTTGATGATTGAGGTTTTTGATGAAGTGGCAGAAGATGCTCAAGCTGTTGATGATTTGAAGGTTTGGTTATTAAAAAATAAACAAACCAATAATTGGAAAACAACCAAAGGTACAGCAGCGGCAGTTTATGCTTTACTTCGCCGAGGAGATAATTGGTTGCTAGAAGATCAACCTGTGAAAATCACAATGGGCAATAAAGTAATCGATCAAAGTAAATTAGAAACAGAAGCTGGAACCGGTTATTTTAAAACGACTTGGGATGGAGAAGACATCGAGAATAATATGAGTCAGGTCAAAGTAGAAAATCCAAATAAGGTGGTTGCCTGGGGAGCGATGTACTGGCAGTATTTTGAGCAGCTCGACAAAATCGAAACCTTCGAGGATACACCTTTGACCATCAATAAAAAATTATTCAAAGTCAAAAACACAGATACCGGACCACAGATGGATTTGTTAACCGAAGGGTCAAAACTAAATCCTGGAGATAAACTAAAAGTTCGAATCGAACTTCGCGTAGATCGCGATATGGAATATGTGCATATGAAGGACATGCGAGCCAGTGGTTTTGAACCGATGAATGTTTTAAGTAGCTATAAATGGCAAGGTGGTCTTGGTTATTACGAAAGTACAAGAGACGCGGCAACCAATTTCTTTTTTAGCTATTTACCAAAAGGTACTTATGTATTCGAATACCCAATGCGAGTTATCCATAATGGAGATTTTTCAAATGGCATCACAACCATTCAAAGTATGTACGCACCAGAATTCACCAGTCATTCCGAAGGAATTCGAGTGACAGTAGGAGAGAAGTAAGGCGAGAATTAAAGTGAATAAGTTAGCAAAGGAACAGCAAGACATTGCTTCATTCTTCCTCTGCTAGCTTATTTCATTGTTCCTTTGAAAAGATTCGTCTAAGTTCCATCCGCTATCGTCGAGAAAAACTTATCGAATAAAGAACAATCTCTTATCTTGCTATCGTACAAATTATTTTTACAATGAAAAAAAAGAAAATTGTAGGCTCAGCCCTTAAAAAAGTAGGAAATGCTACATTTAAAAAAGTAAAAAATACAATTATGAGTGATAACAGTAACGACAGAAGCAACCACGCAGACACCATTATTAGAAACCATGTAATTTGGTCAATGGGCGCTGGTTTAATACCCGTTTTGATTGCAGATATATTTGCAGTCAGTGCTTTGCAACTAGACATGATCCGTCAAATGTGCAAAATTTATGATATTGATTTCAAAGAAACTCAAGGCAAAGCTTTAGTGACTTCGCTGACTAGTACTACCTTGGCAAGGCTTGGAGCAGGAAGTATCATCAAGCTAATCCCAGGAGTAGGTTCCATGATTGGAGGAGCGACCGTTTCTATTTTTGCTGGTGCTTCAACTTATGCACTTGGAGAAGTATTCAAAAAACATTTTGATTCAGGAGGGACAATCTTAGATTTCGATCCAGATCGCCTACGTAAATATTATAAAGAGAAGTTTGAAAAAGGAAAAACAGTAGCCAAAGAAATGAATAAAACGGCGAAAGAAGGGGATTTCAAAGATTCTGCTCCATTTTCAGAACCAACTTCTGCAAAAGATGCAACTCCTCCTCCGGTACCTACGCAAGAAGAACCTGAAACAGACTCTGACGATGTGCTTGCTAAGTTGAAAGAACTTGGGGACTTAAAAGCTTCCGGTGTCATCACCGAAGAAGAGTTCGATAAAATGAAGAAAAAACTAATCGACGAATTCTAAGTCGAAACGATAATATATTTTAATTAAAAAAAGTCATTCCAGATTTCAAAAATCCAGAATGACTTTTTTATTCACCCCTCATCCCTTATTCGACCATAGGGAGAATCTATCCCTATTTCGACCCCGTCGAAAAATCTATCCCTCATCACTTTTCGACCGCAGGGAGAAACTATACCTAGCCGTCGGACTCACATCCTGCTCTGCAAATTCCCCCATCATATATTTATAATAACCTGTCACCGCAATCATCGCCGCATTATCCGTACAAAATTCAAAACGAGGAATATAAGTATTCCAATCCAATTCCTCACCGGTTTGAGTCAAAGTACTTCTTAAGGCAGAATTCGCAGAAACACCACCAGCAATGGCCACCTCTTTAATCCCCGTTTCCTTTGCAGCTCTTTTTAATTTCGTAATCAAAATACTCACAATTCGATCTTGTACTGAAGCACAAATATCATTCAGATTCTTTTTAATAAAATCAGGATCTTCCTTTATATTCTTTTTTAAAAAATAAAGAATGGAAGTCTTCAAGCCACTGAAACTAAAATTGAGTTCTGGAATTTTAGGTTCTGGAAAATCAAAAACCGCTTTCCCTTCTTTTGCAAACTTATCGATCAATGGACCAGCTGGGTAGTCAAGCCCCAAGAGCTTTCCTGTTTTATCAAAAGCCTCACCTGCAGCATCATCAATCGTCTCACCCAGAACTTCCATTGTCAAATGATCTTTGACTTTTATGATTTGGGTATGACCACCAGAAACCGTCAGACATAGAAATGGGAACTTAGGTTTTGGATCTTCAGCAAAGTGAGCTAAGACATGTGCCTGCATATGATTCACTTCGATGATTGGAATTCCAAGGCTCATTGCAAAAGATTTGGCAAAAGAAACTCCAACGATAAGGGAGCCAATTAAGCCGGGACCTCTGGTAAAAGCTACCGCAGTGATATCACTTTTCTGTATCCCCGCTTTTTTAATGGCCTGATCTACTACTGGAATTATGTTAACCTGATGTGCACGAGATGCAACTTCAGGAACCACTCCACCATACAATTTATGAACTTCTTGATTGGCTACACAGTTACTTAATATCACACCATCTTTCAAGATCGATGCAGAGGTGTCGTCGCATGAAGATTCAATTCCCAGAAGTACAATACTCATATTATGATTTTTTTTAATTTTTATTGAACACTTAGCATAAAATTAAATAATAATTATTTAAATTTGGGCCGAAAGCGAGAAACAAACTTCTCGAAAAATCTTAGATATACCTAAGTTAAGTAGTTCACGGAAATTGGGTATATGTTAGCTTGATCTGAATTTTTCTTTTAGGCAATTCAAAAAACAAAGACATAGCCGTAGCTATGGCGAGTATTTTTGAAGAAGTATAAAGTAAAAAGGCACTCAAGTTAATATAATATTTAATTCCGTGAACTACTGAATCATTAAAAAAGAAAACCAGTTTTTTGTTTTAACCACACACACACTTATTTTTCAAATTATTGCTCTGGTTTTTAGCTAAGCGACGGGTCAAAATTATTGTTAAGCTATTTTGATATTCTGAAGATTGTAATAGACAATTGACTAAAAGATTGTGTATTGAAAATCTTGAGATATCTTAAAAAATGACTTTTCAATAATTCCGTCTAAAAATTTAGTTGTTCTCTTACACCCTAAACTATTTCCTAACCTTTTTAATGACCTTACATGTTCAAAGGCAAAAATAAGAACGAAACTTCAAAAAATTTAACTTCTTCTCCATCTTTAGATAGATCCTCTTGTGTAATCTCAAAAGGAACAGTCATTGAAGGCAAATTCAAAAGCACTGAAGATTTGCGTTTAGATGGTACAATCATTGGTGAAGTACAATCCAATAAGATTGTAATGGGGGAGACTGGAAAAATTGAAGGAACCGTACATTGTTTAGAGTCTGCAATAAAAGGCAAAATTGAAGGTGAACTAAACGTAAATGGTTTACTGCATTTGTTGAGCACCGCACTTATCAAAGGTAAGATCAGGGCTAAAAAGATGATCGTTGATGAAGGTGCGTCCTATAATGGAGAATGTCTGATCGGTGAACAGCATTTTAAAAAATAGAATAATATAACCTGTCCGTTCGCGGAGCAGGCTGGTTTAGTCCAATAAAGTAGGAGCAAGTTTAGACACAAACACACCAAAAAAGACTAGACAGGCATCTTCTAGATATAGAAGTTGCCTGTTTATAGTTTGAATAAAATATTCTTTTCGTACTTAAGAGACTATGAATAACTTCTTTATATTACAATTGGTTTTGAAATAAGTAGTGATAAAAGGTAATTCAGCTTCATCCCAAATTATTTAGAATAAAGTCTATTATATTTTAAAGAAAAAATAGTATTATTGCGTCAGGGATTTTAACATTATATCCCATTATAAACGAAAAATATTGATTATATGAGAGTAGCTATCAATCTTGGATTATTTGTGATCATCTGTTTACTAGTGTGGACACTTGTAAATAGTATTCAAGAACCTATCGCTTTTAATGCAGAAAAAACTAAGCGAGAGACAGCGGTTATCAACCGATTAAAATCTATTAGATCTGCTCAGGATATATTCCGTCAAATCAGTGGAGAGGGTTATTCACCTAATTTTGATAGTCTGAAAACAACCCTTCAGAACGGAAAAATCATGACTATTTCTGTACAAGGAAATCCGGATGATCCTTCTGATCCAACCATTACTTATGATACTACTTATTCTTCTGCAATGGAAAAAATTGCTGAATTGAATGAAGTTAGTGATTTTAAGATCATTTTGGATTCTTTACCTTTTGTTCCTTTTAGTGGAGGTAAACAATTTGAAATTGCCGCGGATACAATCACTTACCAACAAACATTGGTAAATGTATTAGAGGTAAAAACAAAAAAAGCTAATTACATGGGAAAATTTGGATCAGCGAGATTTGCTCGTTATGATGCTAATTACAACCCAGGTGCTTATATTAAGTTTGGGAATCTTAGTGCTCCTAACCTTACAGGAAATTGGGAATAAGCATAGACATATACGAAGATTCATTCGTTAAAAATGCGGTTTCCTCCTATAATCTGTCTGCTCTTGTAGGAGCAGACAGATTTTCTTTTATGGCTTATGATCAAGACCAAACTAAGGTTCAATTTCTAAAAAGCTATACTTTCCATTCAAAGAAGCAAGATGATCCAAAAACCCTTATTCATCAGGTTTATAATCAGGATCATCTCTTAAAATCCGGTTTCTTAAGATCTTTCCTAGCAATTGTTAATGACAAAAGTACTTTGGTTCCTACTCGTTTATACGATGAGGCTTCTCTTAATACTTATCTTGAAAAGCTCATCGAAGTCGCTCCAAATGACGTGGTCATGGTTAATGATATTCCAGAACTAGATGTCAAAAATGTTTTTGCGATTGATAAAGGATTGAAAACCATTCTCGAAGGTTATTTTCCGAATGCGGAATTCTTTCATACTTCTACTCTTTTTATTCAGGGAGCTAGGGAATTGTCAAAACACAGAAGTGGATACCAAATTTATTTGAATATCATCGGTAGCAATTTTCAAATTGTACTGATGGAAGATCAGGAATTATTGTTTAGTAATATCTATCATTTTCAAACATCAGATGATTTCATTTACTTTACCTTATTGATTTTTGATCAATTCAAATTGAAACCAGAAGCGGTACCTTTGTATCTTTGTGGTCATGTTGCGGAAGATTCTGAAATATACAAATTGATCTATCGGTATGTTCGACACATCCATTTTGTACAACTTCCTCATTTTCTGAACTTTGGTCCAAGAGTGAAAAATCAAACAAGTCATCATTATTTCAATCTATATTGTTCTAAGCTATGCGTATAATCGGAGGTAAATTCAAAGGTCGAAGATTTAATCCACCAGCCAATAAATGGCCAACTAGACCAACGACAGATTTTGCGAAGGAAGGACTTTTTAATATCATTAATAACAATTTTGATTTTGAAGAGCTAAAAGTTCTTGACCTTTTTGGTGGAACCGGAAACCATAGTTATGAGTTCATTTCCAGGGGAGCTACCGATGTGACTTACGTTGATAAATTTGGTGGATGCGTTGCTTTCGTCAAAAAGACAGCAGCACTTTTAGAGATTGAAAAGTATTTGAAAATTTATAAATCTGATGTTTTTAAATTTGTAAAAAGCACCAAACAACAATACGATTATATCTTTGCAGGGCCTCCTTATCCACTGCCTAATTTAGACACGATTCCCGATGTTATTTTTGAACACGATCTTGTAAAAGAAGATGGTTGGCTCGTGTTAGAGCACAATCCCAATCACGATTTCAAAGACCATCCAAAATACATCAAGGAACGAAATTACGGAACCACCATCTTCAGCATCTTTACACCATAGCACTGTTTCAAGTTTAAGTCGACTTACAGGAGACGCAACTTGGAACAGGGTAATAATGCAAGTTTCCAAACTTGCTGGAAATAGGCTAAAACAAAATCCAAAGGAAGTCATCAGTATATGATGTATAAAATACTAAGATTCCCTTAACAAAAAATATCCTCAAAAAACCGTATTTTGTTCCTCAACAATATACCATAAATGAATTACCTCTTCACATTCATATTTTGCTGCATCAGCACCCTCGGATTTTCACAAGACATCTCAGGTTATTGGAAAGGGACCATCACACAAAACGAAGGTGGGTATCGTTCAGAATATGTATTAGAATTATGGATTGTTCAAACAGGTGATTCCATCAAAGGAAAGTCCTTCGTTTTTGTTGATAATATTTATGCTGAAATGAATATTTCCGGAACTTTCCAAAGCGGTATTTACTTAAATCTCCAGGATGATAAAATTATTACCCATGATGAACTAAAAGGCATGGAATGGTGTATTAAAAGCTACCAACTTTTATTAAAAAGGAAAGAAGGGAAATGGAGTTTTACTGGTGATTGGCAAGGTGTAACAAGTTTTTCATCCTGTATCCCTGGCAAAATCTTTTTAAAGAAAGCCAAACCCAGGGCCTAATCTTAGATATGGTTGTGTAAGTATTGTAGATTATATTGCTGCATGGTTACATGAGCAGATCACCTACATATTCAATAGTTTCTTAGAAAATTCCATTAAAACTTCTTGCTATCAAGGATAAAAGATAAATTTGCGTCCAAATTTACCCAATAGACTTTATTCTATAGAATAAAGTCTATTGATCTATTATTTAGAAAACAGTGAAGATGAACATTATAAATATTATTCAAGAAGGGGTTGTCAAAGCGGTCAATACGCTTTATAATGAAGAAATTGGTACTGATAAAGTCACCATGAGTGCTACTCGAAAGGAGTTCACCGGAGACTTTACAGTCGTAACTTTTCCATTTACTAAGATTGCTCGCAAGAAGCCAGACGAAATAGGAGAGGAGATGGGGAAATTTCTTGTCGATAATATAAGGGAGGTTTCAGGATATAATGTAATCAAAGGTTTTTTGAATCTCGAAATTGATGATCAATTCTGGAAGTCATTTCTAGAAGAAGTAAGTGCGGTTGAGAATTATGGAACACAGACTTCTAATGGAAGAAAAGTAATGGTAGAGTTTTCTTCACCAAATACTAATAAACCATTGCATCTTGGACACATCAGAAACATCCTTCTAGGTTGGTCTTGTTCGCAAATATTAGAAACTGCTGGTTACGATGTAATCAAAGTTCAGATTCTCAATGATCGGGGAGTGGCCGTTTGTAAATCTATGTATGCATGGAAAACTTTTGGGAATAATGAAACTCCTGAATCTTCTGGCATAAAAGGAGATCAATTGGTTGGTAAATATTATGTGCTCTTTCAACAAAAACTAAAAGAAGAATATAGTGCTTGGCAACAGACTTCCGAAGCGTTGGAAGTTTATAATTCCAAAAAGAAAGAAGATCAAGATCAGGAAAGTTTCTTTAAAAAGTATGACAAAGTTTATTTCAATGAATATAGTGTTGTAGGAAAAGCAGTGAAAGAAATGCTCATTAAATGGGAGGATAATGACCCGGAAGTTAGAGCACTTTGGAAACAAATGAATAGTTGGGTTTATGCTGGTTATGAAGTTACCTACAAAGACCTTAATGTTACTTTTGACAAATTATATTACGAATCTGATACCTATCTTTTAGGGAAAGATATGATTCAAAAAGGTTTGGAAGCAGGTATCTTGAAAGAAGATGGAAAAAGAGTGCTTGTTGATCTTGAGGATGTAAAGCTTGGTGTCAAAACAGTAATCAAAAGTGATGGAACTTCTACCTACACGTCTCAAGATTTAGGGACTGCAAAATTGAGATATGAGGATTTTGGAATGGAAAAAGTTGTCTATGTTGTTGGCGATGAACAGATCAGCCATTTTAAAGTGCTTTTCGAAATTCTAAAACGTTTAGGAGAACCTTATGCAGATGGACTTTACCATTTAGCTTATGGAATGATTGATCTGCCAACTGGTAAAATGAAATCGAGAGAAGGAACTATTGTCGATGCAGATGACTTAGTTGCGGAAGTAATTGGTGAAGCAAGAAATGGTTCTGTAGAAAGAGGAGATCTGGATGATCTTCCTGTTGAAAAAAGAGAAGATACGTATAGAAAAATTGGTTTAGCGGCTTTAAAATATTTTATTTTAAAAATCAATCCTCAAAAGAGAATGGTTTTCAATCCGCAAGAATCGGTTGATCTTCAAGGAGATACGGGACCTTATATTCAGAACGCATTTGTAAGAATCCAAAGTGTTTTGCGAAAAGCTGATCATGCTGATACTTCTGGCTCTGTTGATTACAAAAAACTGGAATCATCAGAAAGAGAATTGATTGCCCTGCTTTATAAATTTCCAGAAATCATCCAACAAGCAGCCGAACAATATGATCCTGCACTCGTTGCAAGTTTTAGTTTCGATCTGGCAAAAGTGTTCCATAGATTTTATCACGATTGTAAAATCATCACCGCAGAAACACCAGCAGCCAAAGACTTTAGATTAAAACTAAGCACCGTCGTTGGTCAGGTAATCGAAAAATCAATGGGTCTTCTCGGTATCGAAATGCCAGAGAGAATGTAATTTTAAAATTGTAAAAGACGTCATCTTAAATAAAGAACAATGAGCGATAAAGTAGAGTCTCTAAATTTTATAGAACAAATCATAGAAGAAAATCTCGGAACTGTTCCGACGATCCATACCCGTTTCCCTCCGGAACCGAACGGATATCTTCACATTGGTCACGTTAAAGCAATTTGTATCAATTTCGAAACAGCAAAGAAGTTTGGTGGAAAAACCAACCTTCGTTTTGATGATACTAACCCTACGACGGAAGACACGGAATTTGTTGATAATATAAAAAAAGACATTAAGTGGTTAGGATTCGATTGGGAAGATCGGGAGTATTTTGCTTCTGACTATTTTGGTAAGCTTTACGAATATGCAGTTACGCTTATTAAAAAGGGTTTAGCTTATGTAGATGATTCTACTCCAGATGAAATTGCAACGCAAAAAGGAACACCAACCAAACCTGGTGTGGCCAACGAATATCGTTCAAGATCAGTCGAAGAAAACCTTGATCTTTTTGCTCGAATGAAGAAAGGAGAATACCCTGATGGAGCTCGAGTACTAAGAGCAAAAATCGATATGGAATCTCCAAATATGTTGATGCGTGATCCTGTTTTATATCGGATCAAACATGAAACTCATCATCGAACTGGTGACGAATGGTGCATCTATCCATTATACGATTTTGCTCATGGACAGTCCGATTCTATCGAAGGGATTACTTACTCCCTTTGTTCATTAGAATTCATCCATCACCGACCATTATACAATTGGTTTATCGAAAACTTGGAGATATTTCCATCTAGACAAATCGAATTTGCAAGGATGAATGTGGCTTTCATGATTACCAGTAAGCGAAAATTGAAAAAACTAGTGGAAGAGGGATTGGTCACAGGTTGGGATGATCCACGAATGCCGACGATCTCAGGGATGAGACGTAAAGGTTATCCGGCAGCTGCTCTAAGAGTTTTTTGTGATAAAGTAGGTGTCGCAAAAAGAGAGAATTTAATTGAAATTGATTTACTCGAATCTTGTGTTCGGGACGAATTAAATAAAACGACAGCTAGAGTACATGCTGTTTTAGATCCGGTAAAATTGACCATTACCAATTATCCGAAAGGGGAGTCTGAAATGCTTCATGCCATCAGCAATCCTGAGGATGATTCGATGGGCGGGCGTGATATTCCTTTTTCTGGAGAGCTATATATTGAACGAGAAGATTTTATGGAAGATCCTCCAAAGAAATTTTTCCGTTTAGGTCCAGGAAAAACAGTACGACTCAAAAATGCTTACATCATCCACTGCGAAGATTTTGTAAAAGATGAAGACGGCAAAGTCATTGAGATAAAATGTACCTATTTCGATAATACTAAAAGTGGAGAAGACAATTCAGGTATAAAAGCTAAAGGGACACTTCATTGGGTTTCTGCGGCTCATGCAGTTGAAGCTGAAGTTAGAATGTACGATCGTCTATTTACTGACGAAACGCCAGCATCTCATGAGGATAAAGACTTTTTAGAATTTTTCAATAAAGAATCTTTAACAGTGATTCCTAAAGCTTATGTCGAACCAAGCTTAGTGAATACCGCTCCGCTGACACAGCTTCAATTTATGCGAAAAGGCTATTTCTGTGTAGATCAAGAATCATCAGAGGATAAACTTATCTTCAATCAAACAGTTGGTTTGAAGAGTAGTTATAAACCACCAGTGAAGAAATAAAAGTAATAATATTAGCACTAATTTCTAATACTCGTTTGACGCCTGCATGGTTGTTTGACGAGTATTAGTGTTTTAGGATCAAAGTTATTTAGAGAAGTTAAAACGTGTCTGTGCTATCGTCTTAAGCCCGAATTAATTACCATCTATTTTTATCCAAAATTATTCATTCCTAATTCTTAATATTTCATTCCTCATTTCCTATCTTTGGCTCATCATGACGAAAGGAAGAGTCATTCTAAAAAGCAAACGTTTAAATTTGATGATTGATCGGTTGTGTCATCAACTGATTGAAAATTATGACAATTTTGAAAACGCTTGTCTCATCGGTGTTCAACCTAGAGGCGTATACTTCGCTGACCGTATCCATAAACAATTACAATCTATCCTTAAGATCAAGAATATCGAATACGGTAAACTTGATATTACTTTTCACAGAGATGATTTTAGAACTCGGGAAAAGCCGTTAAAAGCTAGTGTCACGGAGATCGACTTTTTAGTGGAAGACAAGCAAGTGATTTTAGTTGATGATGTTTTATATACTGGTCGGACGATTCAAGCAGCGATGAGTGCATTGCAACATTTTGGAAGACCAGAGAAAGTGGAATTGGTAGCATTAGTGGATCGACGTTATAATCGACATTTACCGATTCAATCAGATTACATCGGCTTGACCATCGATGCCATTGATGAAGCCTATGTAAAAGTAGAATGGGAAGAACACGAAGGGAATGATCAGGTCATTTTATATCAGAATAAACAAAGTAGCGAAGATTAGATAGATACGCTCTGTCTTTCGAAGCAAAGATAAATTATATAAAAAACAAAAGATATCGCGTTTTCAATGAGCAAAACACAACTCAGTACAAAACATGTTTTAGGGATCAAGTACTTAAACGTCAACGATATTAATCTCATTTTTGAAACGGCAGAAAACTTTAAAGAGGTTATTAACCGTCCAATCAAAAAAGTACCTTCTCTTCGAGACGTCACCGTAGCTAATCTCTTTTTTGAAAATTCCACTCGAACTCGTATATCATTTGAACTAGCAGAAAAACGACTTTCTGCAGATGTTGTCAATTTTTCAGCATCTTCCTCTTCTGTCAAAAAAGGAGAAACCCTGTTGGACACTGTCAATAATATACTTTCCATGAAAGTTGATATGGTGGTGATGAGGCATCCTGCTCCTGGAGCTCCGACTTTTCTTGCCAATCATATTGATGCAAATATTATCAATGCCGGTGATGGTACTCATGAGCATCCAACTCAAGCCTTGCTAGATGCTTTTTCAATGAGAGAAGCAATCGGAGGAAACTTGGGTGGAAAAAATATTGCGATCTTCGGAGATGTACTCCACTCAAGAGTAGCTTTGAGTAATATTTTTTGCCTTCAAAAATTAGGAGCTAAGGTCAGAGTATGCGGACCTCCGACATTGATTCCAAAATATATTGACCAATTAGGAGTAGAAGTAAGCTATAATGTAAGAGAAACACTGGAATGGTGCGATGTTGCTAATGTTTTAAGAATTCAGTTAGAAAGACAGGATATCAAATATTTCCCATCTCTCCGGGAATATTCTCAATATTTTGGTATAAATAAGCAATTATTAGACAGTTTAGACAGTGAAGTGATCATCATGCACCCTGGCCCAATCAATAGAGGAGTGGAAATAACCAGTGATGTAGCGGATTCTGAACAGTCAATTATCCTTCAGCAAGTCGAAAATGGGGTAGCAGTTCGGATGGCAATTCTATTCTTATTGGCAGCTAAGCGTTAAAGTTGAACGTTTTGACTCCAGAAAACAAATAAAAAAAAGTTATTTTACGTTTTCCCATCATATATTTTGTCTTTTTGGTTACACATTTGTAATTGTTTTATGTAACTTGTAAACACTTATTTTGTGTTAAAATCCTATTTTATGAAGCATAATTGCTTATCTCTGCCCGTCATTATCCTGTTTTGTTTTATTTCTCATTTTTCCTTTGCCCAAAACTGTGGTTCATGGATATCTGAGAACAAGGTTGTTGGAAATTTTCAGCAATTAAAGACGAAACCTCAGACTCTTGTAGTTAGAGGAAACTATAGCTACGCTATTGAGTTTATGAATGACAAAAAAGGTGTCGTTGCTAAAGTCTCTTCTAAAAATGGTGTTGAATTTAATCAGGAAGATGAAATCATTTTCGTTGATAATTCCAGTAATCGAAAAAGTTACCGCTTTATCGGAATGGGAGAAGTTGTACGCCAAGGAGGAACTCCGGTTTACCAAAATATATTACAATTAGATCTGGCTGCCATCAATTGGTTCTCGTCTTCAGTAATTACCACTATTTATATAAAAAATAATATTAGCAATGAAATGCGCAAGTTTACCGTAAATGGTAGTCGTCAAGCGGATTTTAAAAGTAGCATATCTTGTTTTAATAGTTCATTAGATAAATCTAAGGTAAATGATGTTGTTTTAAAAGGAAACGACTATACGCCTCGAAAAGGAAAAACAGCGAGTACTGGAGGGCCAAAGAAAGATAGACCAATGAGTTCAACTAACTCCGGCACAAGAAAAGTGGCAGATATTAGTCTTTTAAACGATGAAGAATTAGCGAGTTTAAAACAGGAATTAAAAGAAACCAAAGATAGATTAAGAGCAGAGATTGATGCAGAGAAACAAAAAGCGGAACAAATCAAATCAAATCTTCGACAAGAAGTGTCAACCGCTCAGCAACAAGCAGCAGATAAAAAAGCTCAATACGCTAAAGAAGTTTTAGAAGCTCGTCAAAATTCTCAAGGAGAAATTGATAAAGAGAAGGAAGCGATTGCTGTTTCAGTTTCTGATGCTCGAACCAATGCGAATGTAGAGCTAGAAAAAATCAGTACAAATGTTGTTGAATCAAGAACAAGAGCAACAGAAGAAATTCAAAAAGCTAAGATAGAATCTGCTCAAGAAGTATCAGCTGCAAGAGATCAAGCGGCTTCAGAAATTCAAAAAGTAAAAGAAAGCCTTGAATTGGCGAAATTAGAATATGCTGATGAAGTTGCTTCGGCGAGAGAGAATTCTCAAAATGAATTGTCTAAGATTCGAGAAGAAACTGCTGAAATGATCGCAGATGCAAGAGAGAAAGCGAAGACAGAAAGAAACAAGACAACAGAAGATGTTGTAAATTCTAAAAAAACAGCTTCTGAGCAGATTTTAAAAGTAAGAGAAGAAACTGCTGAAGAGATTGCTCAGATTAAAGAGAATGCAGTTTTAGAGAAAGAAAAAGTAGCTTTTGAAGTTGCTGAATCTCGTAGAAAAGGAGCTGAAGAGCAAGCATTAATCAAAGAAAGTAATGCAAATGAAGTTGCTGAATTAAAAGAAAACATAGCCAAAGAAAAAGAATCTCAAGCGAAATTAGTCGCGGAGACCAAGCAGAAAGCTTCTGAGGAAATTTCTAAAACTCAACAACAAGTAGCTTCTGAAAAAGAAAGAGCAAATTCAGAAATTACTTCATCTCAAACGGCTTCTGCCTCTGAAGTCGCGGATGCGAAACGTAAAGCAGATGAAGAGAAAGCTAGTTTAGCATCTGATGTTTCAGAAGCAAGAACTAGAGCGGCCCTTACGATTCAGGATATCACAAAAGAAGAAGCTCAAAAAGTAGCAGACTCTAGAGCTAGTGCTAAAGTTGAAAAAGAAAAAATTGCTTCTGATGTTCAAGTTGCAAGAAAAAAGGCTAGCGATGAAATTTCTAAAATTCAAACGGAAGTTGCAGCTGCTATTGAAAAAGCAAAACAAGCAGAATTAGAAGTTAAAAATAGTTCGGCTCAAGAAGTGGTAAAAGCTAAAGAACGTTCATCATCAGAAATTAAATTAGCTCAAGAAGAAGCTGCTCAGCGAGTGCAAGAAGCAATTGCTAATGCGGAAAAAGCCAAAGGAGATTATGCAAATAATGTTGCGGATGCTCAAACAAAAGCTCAAAGCAAAATAAAAGAAATACAGGAAGAGGTGGCTCAAAAAATTGCAGATGCAAAATCTAAAGAAACAGAAACAAAGAAAATGACCGCCGAAGAAGTGGTTGCAGCTAGAGATAAAGCAACTTCCGAATTAACAACGATCAGAGAACAAAGCGCAAAGGAAATCGCAAAATTAAAAGAAGCGGTAGCACTAGCAGATCAAGAGTCTTCCAATAGTATCTCTGAAGCTAAAAGAAATGCAGCAGAGCAAATTTCAAAAGTTCAAAGTGAAGAAGCAGAGTCTATCAAGTTAACGAAAGAAGATGCTTCGAGAGAGAAACAAGAGATTGCAAACAGTGTTGCAACAGCTAGAGATCAAGCTGCTGAAGAAATCAATGCGATCCAGCAACAAGCTGCTAATGAGATGAAAGAAGCTAAAGAAAAATCAGCGAAAGCGAAAGAAGAGTCTGCTTTGCAAGTTCTAAAAGTTCGGGAAGATGCTGCTGAGGAAATCGCAAATACTCAGGAAGAAGCTGCTCAGGAAGTTTCTGCTACCAAACAACAAGCTGCAGAAGCGATGTCTCAGGCAAAAGATGATCGAGATAATCGATTGGCTGAATTGGCAAAAGAAGTTGCGACGGAAGAGGAAGCTAGTAGAAAATCGATCAAGGATGCCCAGCAAGTTTCTGCTGATGAGATTGCTGAAATTCGAAAAGAAACGGATACTAAGAAAGCCAAATACATTGAAGATGCTGAAAATGCTCGTAAAACTTCTTTGGAAGAAATCAGTGCTGCTCAAAAGGAAGCATCTGATGCGGTGTTCCAATCAAAGCAAGAGTCTAAGGAATCAATTAATGCTGTAAAAGCAGATACTGCGGAACGGATAGCGGAGGAAAGAGCTAAGATCAATGAGGAAAAAGAAAAGCTAGATGCGCTCAATAAGCAGATAGAAGAAGCTAAAAGACAATTGAAAGAATTGCAAGATCAAATTAAAAAGGAGAACTAATTTTCCTTTTTGAATATTACGATAAAATCGAAAATGCCATGTGATTATTTGCATGGCTTTTTTTTGTTAGACTCAAATTTTCAATATTATCTGATTCAAAAAAAATCTATAAGTTAAACAAGCTCTTAGATTCATTGTGCTAAAGCAAATCCAGCACAATTTTTTCGGCTTATTGTTATCAAATGACTTCTCCTTGTTAAGGAATGGTTAATGACGTTAAAATTCCTTTTTATTCCGACTGAAAGGAGTGAAATTTGTTACTATATTCGTTATTGCTAAGTCAGAATAATTAGAATAGCTATGCCGTTAATAAAGAAAGCTATTGCTTATTTTGCAATTATAAAAAGATCAAAGATCCTATAGAATTCTAAAAATTGAAGAAAATGAAAAAAACTGTTTTATTCTTTACCCTGATTTTCTTTTCATTAAGTGCTGTTTTTGCTGCTGACGGTTTCAATATCAAAATCAAGATTAATGATTATGATCAAAAAGAAGTTGTTTTAGGTTATCATTATAATGGAAAACAACTGGTCAAAGATACGATCCAGCGGAATGCAGCTGGACTTTTTGAATATGCTGGAGAAGAGGCATTAGAAGGTGGAATTTATATGGTTTTATTGGTTCCTTCTAATAACTATTTCGAAATGCTCATTGATAATGACGATCAGCATTTTAGTGTAGAAACCTCAGCAAATGATTTAGCGGGTTCTTTGAAGTTTGAAAACTCAAAGGCCAATGGGATTTTTCAGGAGTATTCTAAAATATTGAGATCGAAAGGGAAGGAGGCTGCAGACTTGAGAAAAACTAAAGAAACTGCGGAAGGTGCGGAATTAGAAAAAACCAATAAGTTGCTAGATGAATTGGACAAATATGTAAAATCTGCTCAGAGAGAGATGGTTAAAAAATATCCAGGCTCATTGACTGCAGCAATTATCAAAGCTTCTTGGTCGGTAGATATTCCAGAATTTACAGGAACTGAAGATGAGAAAAAGCAAAAACGATACGAGTTCTATAAAGGCCATTATTTTGATAATTTAGATTTCGCTGATCCGAGATTAATTCGTTCGCCATTATTATTGAGTAAAGTGGATTCTTATTTTAGTAATTTAGTCTATAAGCTTCCAGATTCTTTGATTGTAGAAATTGATTACATCATTGGAAAGGCTCAACCTAATAAAGACACGTATCAATATTGGGTGACTCATTTTTTAAATAAATATGCAAAAGAGTCTGCCGAAATTGTTGGAATGGATGCAGTATATGTTCATGTAGCGCATAAATATTATTGTGCTGGAAAGACCGATTGGATTGATGAAGAGCAAAGAGCAAAGATTTGTAAAAACGCAGATGATTTTGCTCCAATTCTGATTGGAAAACCTGCACCGAATGTTCGTTTCCAAAAAGAAAATACAGAATGGATGAATGTTCATGATGTAGAAGCAGATTTTACTGTTATATATTTCTGGGATCCAGATTGTGGACATTGTAAAAAATCAATCCCGTTTGTTGTTGATTTTCATAACGAATACGCAAGCAAAGGAGTAAAAGTTATTGGCGTCTGTAATCGAAGAAAGGATGAAAAGAAGATGTGCTGGGATGCGATCAAAGAACGTAAAATGGATGGGTGGATTCACGTAACTGATCCATATCTTCAAGGTAAATCAAAATACAATATCACTAGTAATCCTAGAGTTTTTGTTTTAGATAAAGATAAAAAAATCATCTCTAAAGGAATTGGCAGTGATCAATTGAAAGAGGTTCTTGATTTTCATTTGGATAAATTGGAAAGAGAGAAATTAGGATTGGACGGGAAGTAGATTTCACTAACGTGAAATAGTGGTGAGGGAAAATTTTGGAGATTTTCTTTTGAGCATAGTCTGTCATCAAAATAAAAAGAGGAAGTTTAGTATAGGTGTAAGCTTAACTAAACTTCCTCTTTTTATTTTGGTGACCCCTTGGTAAGAAAACAAACATATTTTTAAATAAATCCAATAATATTTAGAAAATCTAGACCTTAAAACGGTTTTATGATACTTGCCGATAAGCCTAAAATATTTCTCTTTTCTTTTAAATCACTTTTATTCGAAAACGTATTAATGAGCTGAAATTCTCCTTCCAATCCGATGGAAATTCGGATTTTATTTTTTGTGATTCGATAATATTCTAGATTCGAAGAAGTATTAATTATTCCAATTTTTCTGAGATCATAATCTTTAAGATTGCCATAGGCATCATCATTTTCAATGAAGACTTCCCCCTGTTTGAAAGTGTAAGTATTAAATTTAAAACCTGAACTAAAACTAAATCCATTCTTAGGATTTATTATTAAGTTTCTACCAGCAGCTAATTTGATGAAAACATTTCCTTGATACTGGTAAAAAGTATTATCGCTGATCGTCACTCGATCTGCTATGACGTCCCCTGTTTCTTCGATTGTACTACCGTCTATTAAATGAGTAATGCTCAGTAATTGATTTTCTTCAATAGGATTCGAAAACTCCATTTTAAGATCCTCAAATCGATCAGCAGATTGAGCATATCCTAAACCTAAATCCAAGAACCATTTGTCATTAATGTTTTTGCGAAATACTAATGCCGTTTGCCAAACATCAAGGGCTTCTTCAGCCTGATTTCGACGATCAACTAAAGAGACAAAATTATCTTCCAATGGCGTTAAATTTCGAAATGATTTTCCATAAGAAGTGGAGATACCTAAAGCCCAGTTTTTTTGATTTTCTTCAATTGATTTTTTAGGATTGAGTTCAAATTTTAGAATAGGTAATGACTTATAATTCTGAACTAAGTGAAGTCTGGTAGGTAATAATAAAACAGGAGTGTCCTTTTGATCAATGGATGATTTTAGAGATGGCCGATTTGTACTTGCTATTGATAAGTCATCAACTTTAAGTTTTATATTAGACGAGTCAGGACTTGATTCGACCTTCCTTTTAGTAGTTGAAAAGTCAAGTTCTAATAATT
Organism: uncultured Saprospiraceae bacterium; assembly: GCA_937921595.1. Taxonomy (GTDB): domain Bacteria; phylum Bacteroidota; class Bacteroidia; order Chitinophagales; family Saprospiraceae; genus JAHDHW01. The sequence continues at coordinate 5,966 of CAKZTD010000122.1, read as the reverse complement.
CCTGGTTTTTAGTTTTCTTAATGTTTTTACTTGTTACATTTTTTGAATTGCCTAAAGACTTATCCTTTTGGAATACATTGTTTGTTTCCTCGCTTATTTTTTGAGAAGATGAAAGCGCTGTCGGAGTGCTTAATTCATCTTGTATGCTTTTTGTAGAGTTTTGATTTTTGTTATTTGAAAAAATTTCTTTTTGAGGTTGATCTTCTACAATAGGATCATGCGTTGCAGACTTTTTTAAATCCTTAGAATAAGTCATCAGAACCATAATACTTCCTGAAAGCAGTATGATACCAGTCGCCCACCAAATCCAAAAGAAAGGTCGTTTCTTTCGCTTTTTATTACGACGAGTTTCTAAGTCGGCCCATTCCAAGTCCAGGTCTATTGGAGAAGAATAGTCCGATAAATTTTCTTTTAACTTATTTTCAAAATTAGCACCTTCCATATTTAATTCCGGTTTTTTTTTGAATTTTCTGCTTTAGTAAAACTTTTGCTCGGGTGTATTGCGAACGAGAAGTACTTACAGAAATGTTTAAATGCTTTGCTATTTCTTGATGACGTAATCCTTCAAATGCGTATAAATTTAAAACGGCTCTGTATCCTTTGGGAAGCTCTTGGATAGCGTTTAATAACTCCTCTGCAGATATCAAAGGATCAAGATCATCTCTTATTTCATCAACCTCTGGAGGAAGTATATCGACATATACCACTTTGATTTGATTTTTATTTTTTCTGATCAGCTCCAAAATTCTATTGGTACAAACCTGATACATCCAACCTTCAAAAACGCCCTTAGTAGAATCATATTTTTTTATGTTTTCAAATACATTGATAAAACACTCTTGCATATAATCTTTTGCATCATCATCCGATCTAGTGTACCTCCTACAGATCGTAAGTACTTTACCGGCAAAGCGGAAAAAGAGATCCTTTTCCGCTTGCCGATTGCCTGATTTACATTTTATGATTAGTTCGTTTATTTTCACTGGATAGAATCTGAGTCGTTAATTTACTGAACTAATGTAGCTTTTATTTCAATGGTACAATTATTAAGAACCTCTTCCATAATTTGGCCTGTTGTATAATCAATGGTTTGTTTGGTCATTAATGCATCATCAATGAAAAAATGTACAAGGTCACCTATTGATTCGTTCGAAGATAATTTCGTGATACTATTCGTACTCAATACAGATAAACTTGTATACTTGATTTCGGGTGAATCTATTGGGTTGTTACCATACACATAACTATAGGAAGGATCATTGGGATTGTTGTTTTCATCTTGAATATTTAAAAAATAAGAAACATTACCATCAGCTTGAATAGATTCAAAACTAATATTGTAAACAGGATTTCCTATTCCGTTTATAACCAATGTCGTTATGCAAGGAACAAATAATACTTCATCTATACCGTCAACCGTAATCTGTACGCTAGCAATCTCATCTGCACAAGTATTTATCGCACCGACAGTCGTATTCTCTTGGAGCATAAATACTTCTGGTTCACTTTGAAGACCTTCATCAAGATCTGCCGCAATTAAGACTATTGATTCCACTCCACAATTATAAAACGTGCTTGAAAAAGTCCCATCGCTTTCTGTTTGGATGAGCTGAGTTAGATCTTCATTTAGACCATTGATGAGGACATACCCATTACTTACCGGAAGTCCATCACAATTAATTGCAGTTCCTGAAAGTGTAATTAATTCCAAAGCACTTAAATCAAGAAAAATTTCAAAGCCAATATAATCTTGGTCGAATGGGCCTATTTCTTCGGAGTAAACTACATTGCCACAAACGTCAATTATTTCAAAAGTCAATAATTCATTTTTTGGAATATATCCACTAAAATGTCCTGTATTTGATGCAGCTGCAGTACAAGCCGTTCCATCTGGTCTGGTAATTCGTACGTCAACATTAACTGGGCCTGATAAAACATTTATATGCCCATTTAACCAGACAAGGTCTATTTGATCATCACAATTCCACCAACTAAAATGAGTCACTTCTCCTACATAACTTCCGTTTTGAAGCGTTGCTTCTCCTTCTTGTTTCCATAGCCCAGATTCAGTATCAAAATGCCACAGCGGGATAGAATTAGGAGCGTCGTTGATTAAGAGGTCTGGAACAGGAGTACTTAATGTAGCTGCTTCAGAGAGCTGAATTTTTTGACCATTGCTTCCTTCTAATTCTACATTGATCATTCCAAAACTTTTTAAATATTGCAATTCGTTAGCAGTATTTAAAGCCACTAAATTTCCTGGCATCACTTCCCGTAAATCTGTTCGGGTAGGATCAAGATAGGTGGTATAAATATTTACATCACCAGAATAGGCATTGCCGTTTTCATCTTTAAAGCTGTTGGCAGTAAAATCAACTTGCCCTCCACCAGACACATTAATTGTTCCGCCTGCTGTTGCAGAAATACTACCTGTTAATATACGTTCGATTAATTGTACACTTGTCTGGATCGAATTTTCTTTAATGGCAGAAAGTGTTTGATGTGCTTCAAAATAATTTTCTTTTTTAATATTTAAAACTGCAATTTTTTCTGGAACAGTAGATCTGAGTTTGAAGAATCCATTTTGATCAGAGAGGGTTGTTGCAGTTCCCCAGGAAACTTGAGCGTTTTCAATAGGATTTCCATCTTGCGATTTAACTAATCCAAAAACTTCGGATTCAATGTAAATTTCCGGTCCAGGGATCGTCGTATCTATATCTGTTATACTGGATTCTTTTCTACAGCCCAATACCGTAATCAATAGCATTAAAATAAAGAGGGAGTATCTATATGATTTCATGATGTTTTTTTTGAAATTAAAAAGTATTGGCGCGCCTTTCACTTTATACTAAGCCATTCTTTTTAAAACGCTGCATTAGAATATTTTTTTTTGAATGATTTGTTTAAGAATGTGTTCTGCTTTTAGTTCTAAATGATATAGTTATGTTGAAATGTAGGTTATATAGTAATATGACCACATAACTATATCACGATATTCTTGAACTATTGATTTTGCTTTTAAGCATGTTTATACAAAAAGCAAAAATGACTAAGGCAATAAAAATCACTACACCTCCTTCTATCCTAAGGTAAGTATTTCCAAAATCCATTTCAATCATTTGCTCTATTCCAATCACTGTCATCATTGCAAAACCAAAGAGATTTACAACAAAATGGATCAAGATGCAATACCATAAATTCTTAAATTGATAGTAGGTCCAGGCAATAAATATCCCTCCCAGAAAAGCGGTAATGATTTGCCTTGGTATAATATGGAAGACACCAAACAACAAACTCGAAATCAAGATCGCTAAAAATGGAGCATACTTTTTTAAAAGTCCATCTAATAAAATACCTCTGAAAATGAGTTCTTCTAAAATAGGCGCTGCGACCACAACCGATAAAAATAAGAAAAGATCTGTCGCCTGAAAAGTAGCTCTGAAGATAGCTTTTGCGGTTTCCGAAACTGGAATCAATAAAGAGATGGGGTAAATAATTCCGAGAAGAAATGCGATTGTTGTGATGATAATTAAGAAGGTGGTTTTGAAATTTATCTGCTCTAATTTAAAACGCTTAGGATCACCCTGCATTTTTGCAAGCGTCATGATAATCCACAAAGACAAACTCATCGATACCAGATAGACTGAAAACAAAGCAGCTGTACTTCCAAGTATTCCAGTCAAAAAAGGATGAGACAAACCAATAAGAAATTGCGAAGACAATACAATAGCGGTGATCGCAAGTGACTGGCCAAGATTAGGGTAGGAGCGAGCTGGTTCATCCATGATAAAGACGGAGTCTGGTTTTGAAACCATGATAAAAAACTAATGTAAATATAGTGAATGAAAGCTTAAGCTCTGGGATCTTTGTATTTAACAAGCAGACTTATTGCTTTGAATAGTCCCCAAATAAACTACCTCCCCAAAAACAAAAAAGCGGTCAGAATAAATTCCAACCGCTTTTATATAAATCAAATTATTGATTATCAATTACATCATGCCTGGCATTCCACCACCCATTGGAGGATGTCCGTGTCCACCTGCATCTGCTTCAGCTTTGTCATTGATTACACATTCAGTAGTCAAGATCATACCTGCGATAGACGCTGCATTTTCAAGAGCGATACGTGTTACTTTCATTGGATCGATAACACCTGCTTTTTTCAAATCTTCATACTGCTCTGTTCTTGCATTGAAACCGTGAGAACCTTTCTTAGCCAATACGTTCATCAATACAACAGAACCTTCAACACCAGCATTTTCAGCGATGATTCTTAAAGGTGCTTCCAAAGCTTTTCTTACGATAGCAACTCCGATATCCTGATCCTCGTTTTCACAAGATAGTTTATCTAGAGATTTGATCGCACGAACTAAAGCAACACCACCACCAACAACGATACCTTCTTCTACAGCAGCTCTTGTTGCGTGAAGTGCATCATCAACACGGTCTTTCTTTTCTTTCATTTCAACCTCAGAGGCCGCACCAACATAAAGCACGGCAACACCACCGGCCAGCTTAGCCAATCTTTCCTGAAGCTTTTCCCTATCATAGTCAGAAGTAGTCGTCTCTATTTGAGATTTAATCTGATTTACTCTTGCTTTGATATGTTTTTGAACTCCACCTCCATTAACAATAGTGGTGTTGTCTTTGTCGATGGTGATTTTTTCACAAGTACCTAGCATATCTAAAGATGCGTTGTCCAAAGAGAATCCTCTTTCCTCGGAAATAACTGTACCACCAGTCAAAATTGCGATGTCTTCCAACATTGCTTTTCTTCTGTCTCCAAAACCAGGTGCTTTTACAGCAGCTATTTTTAAAGAACCTCTCAATTTGTTCACAACCAACGTAGCTAATGCTTCTCCATCAACATCCTCGGCGATAATCAATAAAGGTTTTCCAGATTGAGCAACAGGCTCTAATACTGGAAGTAAATCTTTCATTGAAGAAATCTTCTTGTCGAACAATAGGATATATGGAGCTTCCAAATCAGAAGTCATCTTTTCAGAATCGGTAACGAAGTATGGAGAAAGGTAACCTCTATCAAACTGCATTCCCTCTACAACATCAACATAGGTGTCAGTACCCTTTGCTTCTTCAACAGTTATAACACCTTCTTTACCTACTTTTCCAAAAGCTTTGGCGATTAAATCACCAATGGTTTCATCGTTGTTGGCGGAAATTGAAGCAACTTGTTTAATCTTATCTGATGAGTCTCCTACTTTTTTTGTTTGCTTTGCAAGATTTTCAACGATGGCTTCTACAGCTTTGTCGATTCCTCTTTTCAAATCCATCGGATTAGCTCCTGCAGCAACGTTTTTCAATCCTTCTTTGACGATTGATTGTGCCAAAACGGTTGCTGTAGTAGTACCATCTCCTGCAAGGTCGTTGGTCTTAGAAGCAACTTCTTTCACCATTTGTGCACCCATATTTTCTAATGGGTCGGCCAATTCTATTTCTTTTGCAACAGTAACTCCATCTTTAGTCACCTGTGGTGCGCCAAATGATTTACTGATGATTACATTTCTTCCCTTTGGTCCTAAAGTTACTTTTACTGCATTGGCCAAGGCATCAACACCTCTTCTTAGGCCATCGCGAGCATCGATGTCAAATTTTATATCTTTTGCCATAATGAATTATGATTTTATTTTTCATTCTCACCTTGGTGAGAATCTTTTTGATTAAACTAAAAGGTTTGTTGAATAGATTCCTGTATGAGCAGGAATTAAATTAAATGATAGCCAGAATATCGCTTTCACGCATCATCAGGTAATCAGTACCATCTAACTTAAGTTCTGTACCAGCGTACTTCCCATAAAGAACAGTATTGCCAACTTTTACAGTAACAGCTTCATCTTTGGTGCCTGGACCGACAGCTACTACCTTTCCTTTTTGTGGTTTTTCTTTTGCGGTATCTGGAATGTATATACCAGATGCAGTTTTTGTCACAGCAGCCATAGGCTCAATAA
>CAKZTD010000121.1 GCA_937921595.1 uncultured Saprospiraceae bacterium | reverse complement strand
TTCAAAATTTTTTAAATCACATCTACATCAACTATGATGATAGATGTTGAATCTCCGTTACCACCTTTGATTGATGCCATTTGGTCTCGATCAATAGTGGTTACTTGCTGTTTAACTTCATTGAAGTTCATAATAAAAAATTTTAGGTTAATAATAAAACTTCTTTAAATCACATCTACATCAACAATGATGATAGATGTCGAATCTCCGCTACCACCTTTAATCGACGCCAATTGGTTCCGATCGACAGTGGTTGCTTGTTGCTTAATTTCATTGATTTTCATAATTCTTTAATTTTTGGTTCATTCAAAACTACGCCCTTTCCCCTTGTTTCTTATAAAGGAAAAACGCGATTTGACACCAAATAAAATTTGAGAAAAACGATCAAGCTTTTCAGCATAAGTACTTGATTTACAAACAAGTAAAATCAATCCCCGAAAGAAATGATCGCATTATATGAGTTAATTGACATGCTGCCGGATGATTTAAACCCGAGTTTTTCTGAACGATTAAATGAGCTATTTTGCTTTTTAAGAGATGAGGATAAAAAGCTTTCAGAATCGGAAGCTGCTGAAGCATTTTTGTACAGTAATGAAAAGGGTAAATACTTTAATAAGCTTAAAAATGAATTAAAGCGAGAGATTGTCCAATATGTCATTCACAACCCTTTGGTCTGGGTAAATAAAGAATACAAGGCAAAAAATGAAGCCTGTTATAAAAATTTTACTGCTTATAAAATTTTGCTCCTGAGCGGTAGACGCAAGGCTGCTATTGAAATGGCTAAATCTTTATTACCCAAATTAATAGACTTTGAATTACATGGCTTAATTAATATTGTAGCTACTGATTTGCGTTTTCATTATTCTAGTTCGCATATTTCAAAATCCTTGGCAATCAAGTATGATGAACTTTGTAATCAACAAATAGAAATTATTAAAGCGGAGTCAATTGTTCGAAAACATCATAGTAAAATTGCAATTCTTTGTAACAGCAGAGCAAGCTATTCAGAATCAAACCTAGAGACCTTTAAAAAAGCTAGTGCTGCTGTTTTACCTTTTCTAAAATTAAAATCTAGCTATCTCCAACGATACATTTATACTATTATTCAAGTAAAATATTCTGCTGAATATGACTACCACAATTTGATCAAAATATGTAACGACGCAATAGCAAGTATTCCAAAAGAATACCCGAACATTATAGCTCTAAAGTTCGGATATAATCAAAATAAAATTCCTGCCTTGATTTCAACAGGTCAATTAGAAGAAGCAAAAGAGGTTTCAAAACAGCTTTGTAAATTAATGCCAGAAGGACATTTCAACTGGCACCTGGCACTCATCCGTAGAGTCACTGTTTGTCTTCATATCGGAGATTATCAAGAAGCTTATGATTTATACAAAACACAGCTAAAACATAAATGCCAATTCAAAACTATAGTAGAATACTGGAATATTATCTGGGGATATTTGTACTTCTTAATCAAAGCCGATAAGATTAAAGCATACACTGAAGAACGGTTTCACCTTGGCAAATTCGTCAATGACATGCCTATCTATAGCAAGGATAAATCTGGACATAATATCAATATTTTTATTATCCAAATTATTATACGATTACAACGAGAACAATACGGCCAAATTATTGATCGGATTGATGCACTTCGAACTTACGTTAAAACGTATACTAAAAATCCGGAAACCACGCGAGCAAATATTTTTTTGCAGATGATTATTCGAATGGAGCATGCTTCCTTTCACAGGGCTGCTACTGAAAGGAAAACTAAAAAGCTGCTCGAACGTCTTCGTTCTACTAACTTAAAGCTTGGTCAAAATTTAGCACTCGAAGTAATCCCTTATGAGAAACTTTGGGAGTATACCTTAGAAATGCTTGAGAATAAATTTAGAGGTCTTACGACGAAATCTTCGGTAAGGAAACCGTCTTAAAAAAACAAAGAGCCTTAAACAAAAATGTTTAAGGCTCTTTACTTTTTAAAATATTAAAACTTTCATTATCTGGTAATCGTCACATCGCCTTTAAAAATAAAAAATTCTCCATCAATAAATTCTACTCTTGCCCAATAGACGAAAACTCCAGGATTTAATTGTTCTCCTTTGAAAGTACCATCCCAACCATGGGTCGGAATATTAGGTTGGAAGTTTTGATTTTCAAAAAGAAGCTCTCCCCATCGGTCAAAAATTTGCAAATTGGTAATCTCTTTCACTTGATTCCCTCCGGTGTATACCATAAAAATATCATTGACTCCATTACCATCTGGACTAAATGCATTTGGAATATACACGTCTCTATCTTTTTTAACTCGAAGCGTTATTTGATCCGTATCAGAACATCCATTTTCATTGATTACCGTCACCGTATAGGTCGTCTCTTGATCTATCGAAACTATCGGATTTTGACAATCTGTACAACTCAGCCCTTCAGCTGGTGACCAGAGAATAGTATCTATCTCTTCTAATGGAATATTGATCAAGGCATTCAACTCATAATTATCTCCCAAAGTTAATAGTACATCTTCTTCCAGATCTACTTCAAGCTCAATAGGACTATCGATAAAAACGACATCTTCATATTCACAGCCTGTAGCATCTTGAACGATTAGATTGTAAGTTCCAGCATTCAAATTAGTATAGAAATTTTGACTGCTAAAGTTTTCTCCACCATCCAAAGAGTAAACATAAGGAGGAGTCCCTCCGATGATTTCTAATATTGAAAAATTACCCGGGTCACCAAAACACTCCGGTGTAGTAATCTGTAAATCAAAGCCAACAGGAATATTCGTATTTTCCAGAACGGTGATATTATCTGTTTGTGTACAACCATTTATAGCATCTGTCACCTGCAAAGTATAGACTCCTGCCTGATAGACAATCGGTTCAAGAGATGAAGCATTCTCTATGGTTCCGTTTCCGATCCATTGATAAGAAATATTTTGGCCAGTCGATGAACCTTCGCCACTTAAGTTTACACTTTCGGTCATGCAATCAAATTCATCTTCAACATTTGTTATTGCAGTTGGTAATGTTGTATTTTCATCAACGGCCACTGATGTTTCCGTTACACATCCTGTTGTTTCATTAATTACCGTCAAAACAAAACTACCTGATTCATTAACTGTCGCTTGATCAGTCGTTGCTCCTAGAATAATTCCATTACCTGTCCAGAGGTAAGAAAAATCTCCATTAGCTGGAGAGACATTTGCATTTAATATTACTTCAGTTACAACACAGGTAATCAATTCCGGATTTTCGATGCTTACCTGAGGCAATTCAACATCCTGATCTACGATAATTTCTGTACTATCGACACATCCATTCGTCAAATTTGTCACGAAGCAAATGTAGGTACCTGGTAGATTTATTTCCGGGTTTATAGTTGTTACACCAGATACAATATTTCCATCTATTGTCGACCATTCGAAACTTAGATTTCCAAAAGGTTCCGATCCTGATGCATCTAATACCAGTGAAGTATTTTCACAATCCAACATCTGCGCTGCTGTAAAATCGGCAAAGGCGGTTGGAGTATCTATATTCTCATCCACAACAACCTGATCTTGGCTTGTACAATTGTTATCTGTATTTAAAACAATCAAAGTATAAATTCCGGGGTTACTTGTTTCGAATATCAAATCCGTACTCAATACAGTCCCAAATTCATCTTGCCACTCATAGGAAAAATTGTTTCCAGTACTAGAGCCATTCCCATTTAAAATAATACTATTCGTCTCACACGTGAGTACTCCTCCCATACCTGCTTCTACCATTGGGAGATTGATATCAGGCACCACTTCTACAATCGAACTGGCCGTACATCCGTTGTCTTCGTTTGTAACAATAAAAGTATAAATCCCTGCTATCGCTACATTGATAGAAAGCGTATTTCCAATGACTGTCCCTTGAG
>CAKZTD010000120.1 GCA_937921595.1 uncultured Saprospiraceae bacterium | reverse complement strand
GGACAATCGGTAAATATTACCGGAAGTACAAAAGACTTAAATTCAACTGAGACTTTCAACTACGGTAATGAACCTATCATTATAGATGAAGACTTTTTACAATTTGAGCATACTGATGGTCTTAATTATATCAATACGGATATAAGGATTAGCCATAAAATATTCTCTATAGGCCATTTATCTATAGAAGGAGATATAGGTGGAGGATTGGGCTTCTTACTACCCAAGACTAACTCAAAAATACTTGGTAGAGAACGTCACGATGATTTTCATGTGGCAGGCTTTGGACTTAATGCACTAGGTGCAATAGACATTAAATTTTTCGATACCTTTTTTATCAAAACCGAACTAAAAGGCGGATACATGAATATGCCAGATATTCGCACTACCAATGATCCAATCGATAGAGCAAGTCAGAGCTTTTGGTTTTCGCAATTAGCGTTGGTATTTGGAGCTCAGTTTTAAGTTCTTATTTTTAAACTTGTAAATCAATAAGTACCTTTACTCAAATACCCAAGCCATGAAAACCACCATAGACTACAAGACGATAAATAAAGAAACTTGGAATAAGCGAACAGAAGTACATTTCGATTCCGCGTTTTATAATAACAAAGCATTCATAGCAGGCAAGAATTCACTCAATCCAATTGAACTAGATCTGCTTGGTGATGTGAGTGGTAAGTCTATTCTCCACCTCCAATGTCATTTTGGCCAAGATACCATCCAATGGACTAGACAAGGATGCCATAAAGCTACTGGAGTAGACCTATCAAATAAAGCTATAGATCGTGCTAGAGAATTAGCTAATATCTGCGAATCAAATGCAGAGTTCGTTTGCTCCGACATATACGACTTACCCAACAATCATGAAGGTCAATATGATATCGTCTTCACTAGTTACGGTACGATTGGCTGGCTCCCAGACATCAATAAATGGGCAGAGGTGATCAATCACTTCCTTAAGCCAAGCGGCAAATTCTTGATAGTAGATTTCCATCCAGCTGTGTGGATGTTTGATGATAACTTTACTAAAGTCACTCATAGATATTTCAATACTGAACCTATAATAGAAGAAGAAGGAACCTATACAGATGGTGATGAAGGGATGAATTCGCAATGCGTATCCTGGAACCACGGACTAGGAGAAATCATCAACAGTCTGATCCAACAAGGGCTCAATATTTTATCTGTAACAGAGTACGACTATTCACCTTATGACTGCTTTGGAGATAACTTGGTAAAAATTGCTGATCGGAAATATCGCATCAAAACGATGGAAGATAAATTACCAATGGTGTATGGGATAATGGCGGAGAAGAAACTTTAACCAATCTACCAATCCTTTGTAATTGAAAATACTAAATTATTAGTATTGCCCTCATCCTGCCTATTCTTCAATAATACAAAACCGTTTCTTTCTAACAACAATAAAGAACTTGCATTCTCCTTATGAGTAAAAGCTTCAATTTTATCAAAATTTAATTTTTTGAATCCATATTCAACAACACTTTTCAAGGCCTCACTCATCAACCCTACTCCTTGATATGAAGGACTCAAATCATATCCCACTTCGGCAATCTTTTCATCTTTAGAAAAATTCCACAGACATATAGTTCCGATGATTACTGAGCTATCCCTTAAAGCTATCCCCCAAGAAATAAATCTATTGCTTTCAATGCCAGCATTGATCATGGCAATAAATTTGAGCGCATCTGACTTGTTGTTAGTCTTCTTATCTTCAGCTCTGTTGATATATTTATTCACAGATTTATCTGACCTTAAAAACAAGATCTCTTCCCAGTCAGACAATTCAATTTTTATTAATCGAAGTCTCTTGGTATTTAATTCAGGAAATGGTAAAAGATTCATTAAAAATATAATGCGTTTCAAAAATTGAAGGTACAACAATCAGATGAAAAACAATTCTACAATATGTATAAGTACTCAACCATCTTTAAACAAATAATAAATCATTCAATTTTAACCAATCGTTTCGTAATTTGACAATTATTTTCATCACAAATCTGAATTATATAGATACCCGAAGAAGAACCTATCTCTCCCAAGTCTAATTCTTGAGCACCAATTATCAAATCGTATTTTAAATCATTTGATAACCTTCCTTTATTATTTAATACTCGAACAAACACTACACCAGCTCTTTGGGATTCCAACCCTAATCTCACATTATCAATAAATGGATTAGGGCTTATATAATTAATTTTTAGATCATTAGGCTTTTTATATTCATTATTAACCGCCAGAACTTCTACAGTTGTTAAATATGTACCACATAAGGTATCACTAATTCTTAATGAATATTCTCCATGATCAACATTCGTTAGTACTGAATCATTAGAAACAAAATCATTAGGACCAAACCAATTATATTTAAAGGGTCTATAACCTGAAGTGGATGCTAAAATTGGAGTAATACCTCCGTCGTTCGAATCCAACCAAATAGCATCTTTAATTTCAAATTCCATTCCTTCAGGTGAAACATGTGCTCTTTGAGAATACATAACCGAACTAATAATGAGCAAGGTGAAAATAAAGTATAGTTTCATAGATGCATTCCTTTATATGTGAAATATACAGTATTCAATATGTTTCAACCTAGTAAAGATATTTAAAGTTCAATTACTTTTATCTAAGGTGCCAAATGTCCTGACGAAGTATTATGATATTCACCATATAATTTTTAATCAAGAACCATGACTTTACTTTATTTCAAAATACTGCGCTTGCGCGCAGTAAAATCTAATAAATTATTTCCTTGTCATTTTACATTCAATTCAAATAGAAGTCCGCTCATCCCAAGACTAATTTTTATTTGATACATTATTTGCAATCACAATTAAGTGTAGATAATAAAGTCAAAATATAATATCTTTAGACAATCATCATCTATACGACTATGCAATACCTCCACCCTACCCTCAAACAGTTTCAATACTACAAATCTCTGGGTGACAAGACGATGGCGCAACTT
>CAKZTD010000119.1 GCA_937921595.1 uncultured Saprospiraceae bacterium | reverse complement strand
AGAATTGATTTCCCGAATTTGAACATTTCGAGTTATATCATCTGAACAACCTGTTTCAAAATTAAACACAGTCATTGTGATTGTAAAATCTCCAGTAAACGGATAAGTAAAAAGCGGTTCAAATTCAGATGAAGTATCTGTTTCTACTCCAGCAATTCCAAAATCCCAAAAAATAGAATCTGCTCCTATCGAGTTGTCTATCATTTGAACATCAAATGGTGTTTCACAAAATCTATCTGAAGCAAATCCAGCAATTGGAGGCTGTATATAAATGAAACTATCTATAGTTAACTCTGCTTGGCATTCATGATGATAAGCATATAGTGTTATATCAAAATATCCGGTGTCAACATATTCGTGCTCAGGGAATTCACCATATCCAAATCCACCATCTCCAAACTCCCACAACCAATCATTAGTATATGCAGAAGTTTCACCAGCAAAAGTAATAGGTGACTCTACACAACTTATCTGTGGACTTGCAGTAAATCCCATAATTGGTGGTGTCCCCACAGCAATTAAATCTTGATAGGTACTCGTATCAACACAACCTAAATTATTGGTTACAATTAATTTTATCTCATAAAATCCAGTATCAATTAAAGAAAAATCTGGATTCTCTAAATTACTTGTTTCAATTGTTGGAGGTGTAGCACTACTATTAGTGACCTCCCATTCCCAACTCACAATCGGTGTTGGAGATGTAGAAATACTCGTTAACGTAACATCTAATGGAGTACATCCCATTATTGTATCAACAGTAGGAATGACTGCTTGAATTTCTTGTATTAAAATATTATCTGTGTTTATTGTAGCTGTACAACCATTATCATTTGTTACTGTTAAGGTCACTGTAAAATTCCCCGTCGTTGAATAAATATGTGAAGGGTTTTGCTCCGTTGACGTAGAATTATCTCCAAAATCCCATAACCACGAAGTAGCATTATTGGAAGAAGATGCAAATTGTACCGTATGTGGAGCAAAGCAACCGATTGGATTATTATTAGAGTAACTTACTGTTGGTTCTTGAAAAACTTCAATACAGACATCTGAAGATTTGAAGGCTACACATCCATTTACTGCTCTAGTCAATGTTACGGTATAACAGCCAGGATTAGTAAAAGTATAACTCGGATTAGCTACGAAAAGTGAATCTCCGTTTCCAAAATCCCAAATTACATTTGTAGCTGCATCAAGAGAATTATCTGAAAAATTCACTGTTAAATCTTCACAGCCTGACTCAGTTGAATAACTAAAATCAATTGGGTTTCCAACTTGAATATAATCAACTAAACAAAGCGTATCCGAACAACCAGAAATCGTATCAATTCCAATAACACATGGAGTAAACCCACCAAAAGAATTATAGACTACTGGAGGAGGAACTGTTCCATTAAAAAAAGTACCATTTCCAAAATCCCACTGATAAGCCATATTTGTTGTATTCCCGTTATTAGTAAAACTCACAATAAAAGGAGTTTCACATGAGAATGTAGTTATTGCTGAAAAATCTACAACAGGATCTGGAGCAACTATCACATAATCATTTTTCGTAGTAGTTCCTATACAGCCATTTTCATCCTGAACAGTTAAACTTATGGTATACAAATCTGGTGTATTATAAGTAGAAGTAATTTCAGGAAGTGTTCCATCATCAACGATTACTCCAGTTGATCCTCCTAAGCCCCAAATCCATTGAGTGATTGCTCCATCAGCTGAAGTTGACTGATCAATGAAATCAACAATAAGTGGACTACATCCTGCTTCAGGATCAGCCACAAATTCTGCTTGAGGTAATTCAAAAACCCGAATATAACAAGGCTTACATTCTGTAGCAGTATTACCTTCAGAATCAGTAACCGTTAAACAGATATCGTAACATCCTGGATTACCATAGATTCTTCCAGGATTTTGTACATTTGATGCAATTGGTAATTCCCAATCCCAACTAACTATCGATCCTTCAGTTGAGGATGATAAGTCTGTAAAATTGACCTGCAAAGATCCACAGCCCTCTGTTTGATTGGCTGTAAAATCAGCAGTAACCTGACCACTTGAATTATTAACTGATATCGCAAGTACGAACGTACTCGCCAAAAGACGAATTAATCTTCTCATAATTTTGTATGCTTCTTCTTAAATTGGAATCTTTTAAATTCACTTTCAACAAGCCAAATTTGATGCCGCATGTCATATATGGTTTTGAGCTAATTCAAGAGTCATAAAACTCAACAAAACAACACAAACACTTCATTATCAACACTTTAAGAAGTAGTAAATAAAAAAATAACTACACACTTACCATGTCACAAAAAAAACACATTTTAAATTTCATAGCAGTCTTTTTTGTCAAAAACAAAAAAAGCCCGATGAATTACCATCGAGCTTTTTCAATCTTTTATGATCTTTATTTTATTACCTAACTAGTGTAACATTACCTTTTTTAATTTGAATACTTCCATCTATCGGACAAACGTATTCAATATAAAATAGGTAAACTCCATTATCTAGTAATTGGCCTTTATAAGTTCCATCCCAACTATCGTTAGCATCATTAGCCTGAAATACTTGAGCGCCCCATCTATCATAAATTTTAAACGCTACGATCCCTTCTTGCACCATATTATTAGCAAGAAAAACTTCTAACTTATCATTATTCCCATCTCCATTTGGAGAAAAGATATTTGGCACTCCAATTAATTCAGGAGGACAAGTATTCATTTGATTGAAGTAAATACTATCTACAGTAATACAACCTGTTTCAAAATTAGTAACCTGAATATAATAAGTCAAAGAATCACTTGCTGGACTTATCGTCGGATCAAGACAAGTTGAACAACTCACGTTTACACTTGGGGACCACATATAACCATATACCCCATTTCCAGCTACCTCAACATTTACAGGTATCCCCTGCCCTGGAAAGAAATTAGCTGATTCTAAAATATCGATATCAACACCTGGGATTACATTTACATTAACAATTGCAGTATCTGGAAGACAAGCTCCAAGAGATGCAATTACGGTATAGCTTGTACTATCTATTGGATTTGCAATTGGATTTGCAATGTCGAAAGCAGAAAGTGTCGCATTCGAAATCCATTCAAATTGATCTGCATTTCCAAATACTCCTAACTCAATCGACTCTCCTTCACAAATCGTAAAATCTTCAGCTTCAATTTCTGTACTTTCGGTAATTTCAACAACCAAAGAATCTGTAATTACACAATCTCCATTTGTTAAAGTCATATAATAAGTTGTCGTCTCTGATGGTGAAGCCATTGGGTTGATAATATTAGGATTATCTAAATCTGCAACAGGACTCCATACCACAGAGCCTAGACCATAACCACTCAACATCGTAGTTTCACCACCACAAATCGTCTGATCGATCCCTGCATCAAAATCTTGCGAATAAAATAAATCCACGTAAATAGAATCAGTGATCACACACCCATTATCGGTTGTAATTTGAACAACGTATTGAGTAGGTGTACTTGGTGTTGCAATGGGATTTGGACAATTTGTACAATCCAATCCATCTGTAGTAAGCCACACCGGATTATTTCCAAATGAAGCATCCAACTCAACCGAAGCACCATCACAAATCACTTTATCATCTCCCATAAAAGCTTGACTATCATCTATTACATTTACGGTTACAGATTCAGAACTACTGCATCCAAACTCATTTGTTACCGTAACGGTGTAAGTTGTTGCTATAATTGGCGAAGCCAATGGATTTGGACAATCTATACAATCTAAACCAGGATTTGAAACGTCCCAATCATAAGTGAATGTACCTGCCCCTGCATCAGCAATCAATTGAATTCCTGAATTTAAACAAACAGAAGTATCTGCTGTCAATTGAATAACTGGCAATGCTGATGGCTTTACATCAACAGTGACTTCTACTGAAGAAGTACAACCAAATGCATTCGTCATTGTAAAAGTATAAGTCGTTGTATCTGCAGGATTCGCAATTGGATTTAAACAATCAACACAAGTCAAACCTGCTGCTGGTGACCAACCAAAAGTACTACCAATAGTATCTCCTGCTATTTGAACTTCTAGCTGAGCAGTCTCACCTATACAAATTCCTAAATCATCTGAAATCGTTAATTCACTTGCTGCATATACATCAATTAATTGTGTAAAAGTCTGCGTACATCCTTCCGCTGTTGTTACTTCTAAAACAACTTCTATATCATCTCCAGCAGCAAAAATATGTGTTGGATTTTGTCCTGTATCAGTTGTTCCATCACTAAAGTTCCAAAGCCATGAATCTATTACACCAGCTGAAACACTCGAAAGATCCGTGAAAGAAACAGTCAATGGTTCACATCCAGAAATAATATCCGCACTGAAATCTGCAACAGGTGAAGGACCAATATTAATATAATCTGTTTTTGTAATTGTGTCCCTACAAATGCCATTATCTGCAATCAAAGTAACATCATAACTTCCCAATCCTGGGAAAACCGTTTGAGCTTCTATGCCATTTACAGTAGCAGGATTTCCTGATTCAAAAATCCATTGGGAACTTGTAATGCCATCCGGAGAACTACTAAAATTGAAAAAGTCAATAGGCTCATTATTATCACAAATCAAAGTCGCCGATGCTCCAAAATCTGCATTCATTTCTGAAACATGGATATCACCAATTTCAGGTAAAGTTCTAAAACATCCTGTAGCATTTTCTAAACTTAAGGTTGGTGTAAATAATCCAGGATTATTATAAGTAAAAACTATGGTATCATTTGAAACTGATCCAAAACTTGTCTGAACAATTCCATTTCCACTGTCCCAGGTGTAAGTATAGTTTGCAATTGATTCTCCGATCAAAGTAACAACTGCAGGTGCACAACTAGAATCAATATCCATCGTAAAACTTCCTTCAGGGCCATCTAGTACAACTAAATCATCAAAAACAATTGTATTCGTACAACCTCCTGCATTTGTAGCGATCAAAGTCACTTCGTAACTTCCTGGAACTGTATAAACATGAGATGGATTTTCTAAAGTAGAAACACCACTTAAATCTCCAAAATCCCAAAGGTAAGAAACGGCTCCTGTTGACTGATTTTGAAAATTAACGGTCAAAGGAGGACAAGAAGCAAAGTTTACATCTTGTGTAAATGCTGCAGCTGGCGTTGAAATTGAAATATAATCATCATAACATAAGGTATTGTCACAACTATTTTGATCCGTAACAGTAAGGCATACTGTAAATACTCCTTCTGTAGCATAAGTATGCTCCGGATATTCATCTGTTGATGTTTCTGAATCTCCAAAATCCCAGAAATAACTTAGGGCTTCTCCGTCAGAAATATTTGAAAAAGAAATCGGTCCATCCGTACAACCCACCACTTCTGAAGCTTCGAAAAAAGCAATTGGTGCTCCAACAAAAATTGGAGTAGCTATTTCAACCTCATCGGTACATCCCCAACTATCGGTTACAGTAACCATCACACTATAGTCTCCTCCTTCAGTAAAAGTATAGGTTGGATTTTCTTCATTTGAAATACCATTTCCATCACCAAAATCCCAAGACCAGGTATTATTAGTATTGTATAAATTATTTGAATTATCTGTAAAGTTCACTTCCAATGGAACACAACCCTCGATTGGGTCTGCTACAATATCAGCTGTAATCTCATTGGCAAAAATAGTCTCTGTCATCACAAAGGTATCCCGGCAATTATTAATATCCTTAATAATTAGTTGGACTCCAGTATATGATCCCGCATCATCAAAAGTAATCGTTGGGTCACTAGAATTTGCATCCGAAAATATTCCATCTGGGGAACTCCAATAATAGTATTCTGCATCCAGAGAGTTGTCATTTAAGGTAAGGGTCAATGGACTACAACCTGTAGTAATTGAAGGTGCGAAATTTGAAATTGGATTGGTCACTTCGATTTCTTCGGAACGAGAGTGTGAACATCCTGTAGCAAAATTAAATACCGTTTGAGTTACCGTATAAGTTCCCGAAGCAGGATAAACAAACTCCGGACTTTCTATCGTAGAAGTATCGGTTGGCAAGCCAGTTCCAAAATCCCAAAAAATGGAATCAGCTCCGACTGCATTATTTTTAAATTTACGTTTAAAGTTTTCATCACAAAATTTAATCACATTGTATTTAGCTACTGGTGCTGAAACATGAACGTATTCATCAAACGTTATCGAAGTAAAACATCCATTACTTGCTGCGATCAGATTGACATCATAATAACCCGTGTCTTGATAATAATGTGTTGGGTTTTGTTCTTCTGCATCATTTCCATCTCCAAAATCCCAATACCAGTAATCCACTGTATTATCCGACAGGTCTAAAAAGTCTACGGGTTGCTCAATACAAGTTTCAAGTGGTGTTGCGGAAAAATTAAGCACTGGATTATCTCCAATACAAATCGCATCAGTAAACACTCGAGTATCCGAACATCCTAATGTATTCGTAACGGTCAATGTTACATCTATACATCCAATATCAACAAGGGTGTATGTAGGTGATTCAGAAAATGAAATAAAGGTACCCGATGGCGCTGCTAGTTCCCATTTCCATGAAACGATATTAGTAATACTTGTTGAATTATCACTAAGTGTTACTTCTAAAGGAGCACATCCTTCGATGTTATCATCAGAAAGAATAGCTTCTACAGGTACAACCGAAATCGTAGTTACAAAAGTAGAATCAGAACATCCTTGGGCATTAGTCCCTATTATATATACATCATAATCACCAAAGTTTGTATAAGAATGGGTTGGATTTTGGGCAGTGCTAGTTGCACTGTTATCCCCAAAAACCCATTCCCAACTTTCCGCATCTGAAGAGATGCTTGAAAAGTTAACAACATGTGGTAATGAACAGCCTGTACTATTATCGTTATTGGTATTAAAAGATGGCGAAGAAACGATATTGATACACTGAGGCATATATTGCTCAGTGATACATCCACCAACAGTTCTGGTTAGTTTTACAAAATGACAACCAGTAGTCGAATAAATATGAGTAGGGTTAGCCTCTGTAGAAACAGCACTTCCATCTCCAAAATCCCAAATTACACCACCGTCAGCAACATTTAAAGAATTATCAGTAAATGTTACACTTGTTCCGACACAACCTTCTGTTTCTGAAGCTTGAAAAGCTACTGGATACCCAACTGTGATATAATCATTCAATGTCAAAGTATCTCCGCAACCAGTCAATGGATCAGTTGCTATTATCTCGACGGTATAAGTACCATCAGTAGTGTAGGTAATTGGATCCGGTTCCTCTCCTGAAAATGTATCACCATTTCCAAAACTCCATTCAAAATCAAGTCCAGTAGTAACTGAACTTGTATTTAAAAAAGAAACGGTAAATGGACTTTCACAACCAAAGGTGCTACTTGCTGCTATAGAAACTGCTGGTTGTTCTGCTACATGAATAAAATCACTTTTAGTCATTGTATTTTCACATCCATTATTGTCTTTAATTGTTAAGCTTACTGTATAATCATCTGGAACAGAATAAGTACAAATAGCAGCTGGTGTCTGAGGTGCATTTTGTGAAATCGTTCCGCATGATCCTCCAAGCCCCCATAACCATTCTTCGATTACACCATCCGTAGAAGTCGACATATCTGTGAATGTTACTACTGAAGGAGCACAATCTGTTGTTGGATTTGCTGAAAATTCTGGACTTGGTAAATTAAATATTTGAATTTTATCATCCTTACATGCTGTGTCTGTGTTTCCCAGATCATCAGTGATTGTCAGACAAATCGTATAAGTTCCCGGAGTACCAAAAACTCGATTTGCACAAGTATTGCTTCCTCCTGGAGCGCCTCCTAAATCCCATATTCGGGAAACTATCGTGGCTCCTCCTCCTACAGTTGAAATATCACAAAATTCTACTTGTAAGGTTCCACATCCTGTCGAATCCGAATAAGTAAAATCTGCCTCCAACTGTGCATTTGCTGAAATAAAAAAGAATAGAACACTAAGTAGTGTCCCGAAAAGACGGTGATACTGTACCATTACCATTAATGTTTTTAATTGATTTTGACAATTAATTACTTATCAATACTGCTGTTAAATATTAATAAATATTAGCGTTTGTTTAACCAAGGGAGTATTTTAGGTGGGGGGTTGTCCTTTTGTTCAGGAGGGTTAAATCAATATTCATTCCAAAAGAAAGAATATGGAATTGCAAGGCTTTTCCTTTTCCAGTAATGAAAAGAAAGTAGAGTTTGGAATTTAATAGTCTCAGAGAGATATTGAGATGAAATACCTCAGAAGTTACTCCGAAGGAGTAAAGAAAAGAGGAGTATATACTTACGAATTTCGTATCTATTATTTTTATTGTCTGACAATTTCCACAATTTCTACCCGACGTTCCAGAGAAGCTTCTGGGCTATAAATAGAAAGACGTTGGTTATTGAGATCGTCATTGATATTAGTTTTGGCAGTAGTTTCCCCGAAGGAGCGTTCAGATATAATTAATTTGCCAGATTTTAGATAAGGTTGAAACACCTTATTTTGGTAGGTCTTAAAATGATTTTTAACACTACTAATCCGTCGCTTACCAAGATGAATATTATAATCACTTTTTGCTCTGGGACTTGTATAGCCTTTTACAAAAATTTCTACTTCCTCTCCTTCTTCTAATCTTTGTAACAATATATTTGAAAACAATTCAAGGTAGTCTCCTCCTCTTTTAACTTTATTTTCAAAAAAGATATCAATATCACTTTCAGCAATCAACTTTTGTTCTCCAATTTCTCCTTTCGAATATTCATTTCTAAAATCATACAACCTTCCGTAATAAGGAGTGAAAGTTTCCAGATAACTTTTCTTTGTTGTATTTCTTCTTGTTCGCTTATCCGGTTCATCATTGTCGAAATATAAAGCCAGTGGTAAAAAGTCCTCTAAGGTTGTTGGTGGAACTTCGACAACAGGTGGAGTTTCGATTTCTGGCTCAGGTTCCGGATCAGGAATTTCAATCACAATGGCTAAACTATCAATCGGTGGAGGGATAACATCTATCTCATCAGGTTGATTAATCGTGACTTTATAGATATCGTTGCAACATGATTTATTGGTCGGTTCCAAATACATCGAGCCTAATCGATTGGAAGATAGATAAGCAAAAGTTGAATCTTGATTTAGAAAGAAGTACACATCATTATAACTACTATTCAAAGGATAGCCTGTATGTTCTACCTTACCCCAGCCATCTTCGATGGCATGAGTTTTATAAATATCAAAACCACCTAATCCTTGATAACCGTTAGAGCTAAAAAATAATGTTTTACTTGCTTTATGATAAAAAGGAGTAATCTCATCTCTTACAGTATTTATCGATTTTAGATTTTCAGGTTTTGAAAACTTTCCATTCTTTTCAACTTTTGTTGACCAAACATCTAGTCCACCTTTTCCATCAGGACGATTACTTGTAAAAAATAAAACTTCTTTTTGAGTCTCTTGATCATATAAAATATTCGGATGAGTGGAAGAAGTCTTGGGTAAATTAATTTCCTCCGGCATTTTCTTAGCCTTGTCCCAACGCTTTCTTTTTTTATTCCAATCTCTGTAAAAAATATCGCACCGAATATCCATAGCACCAGTATATTCACAAACAGTATAATAAACTCGCTGACTATTATGACTGAATGTTGTATGAGCGGTTAGCTTCGTTGCATCGTTAAATTTCCGTCTAAGTGGCTTTCCTTTAGCCCCTTTGATTGAAGTCATGACTTTCGAAATCTTTCTTGGTGGATCTTGAACATCATTTTTATTATTAAATTTAAACGAAGTATAAAACAAGGTATCTCCTCTGAGCAAAGGCCCAAATTCAGAATAAGGTGTATTCACTCTTTTATTCAATTGTTGGATTTGAATATCATCTTCTTCAGCAACAATCTCTTTTGCCCAAGAACAATTTTCAATTGCAATTTCTGCTTCTTTTTGAAACGTAGTATTTCCAGATTCTTTTAGGTAAGTATTAAAATTGGAAATAGCTTGATCATATTTCCCCATCGATTGATAAACTTGCCCTAGATAAAAATCAATCAAAGGATATTTTTCCGCATCCTTACTATCCTTTACTTTTTTATAATTTTCTACAGCAAAATCATAAGCATAAAATAAGCGAGCAACATCTGCATATTTATAGATCGTACTCGTTTTCTTATTATTAATTTCCATTGCATTGCGATAATACTCTAAAGCAGCTCCGTAGTCCCTGCTTTTAAAAGCTTTGTCACCAGCTTTTTCAAAAGCCTTGGCAGTCTGTCCATTTACACAAAAGGAAATAATAAAAGAAAAAAGAAAGAGCAGAAAAAATCTCATATATTTTGGAAGGATTAAATTTCTAAATTAACAAAAAGTAAAGGTCTTATTAAAAAGAACCATCATCTAAAAGATAGGACAAGCCTTAAATGATTGAGGCGGTTTAACTTTAGTGATTGTATAAATAACAGAAAGTTCTGGTCCACCAGCTCCATTGGTTGCTTCTGTAAATTGAGAAACATTTATATCATAACTGAATTCTGCATACCACATCAAATAGCGAACACCTAGTGTAGGAATTACCGCATCACTTTCATCTGCATAACGATAGTTTGTCCCAAGGTTTACCGAAAGTTCACTTCCTTTGGCATCACTCAATTTATAGACCAATGCTGAGCCAGCAAGGTATTCATGATAAGGTCCTTGAAACTGACTTAACAATCTAAACCTCAAATCCATTTTATCATTCAGTCTTGTTATTCCAATCACATGTCCAGTAATTCTAAATGGTAATTCGGAAGCCGTTTGATTGTAAAAATTTTGCTGTGGTCTAGTCAAATGATAAAGACCTCCACCAATATTAATACTAAAACCCGCATCGTTTTCAACATGTAGATTTAGTCCTGTACCTAAGTCAAGAAAAGTCTTGCTCGTATTTTCAAAATTCTCTCTTGTGTCTAGTCCTGGATCGAATACATCTCCATTATATTGATTTTCAAAAGTCAAACCATCTAAATCAAAACCTCTATTCATCGAACCTATTTGAAATCCAGCTGTTAAAAAACTTAGATCGCCTACCTGATGAGTATATGATGCAGTAAGTGAAAGCTGAGTTAAAGCTAAAGCTCCGTCGCCTTGTTTGTCATAATTAAAAATACCTCCAAGTGCAAAGAATCCATTTGGAGCTATACTATTATAAATCTTAGTATCGTAAGAACCAGAAAAACTTAGATAAGGTACAGGTACAGACTCCCATTGATTCCTATAATTACCGATAAAGCGAACATCTTCAGGGAACATTCCCGCTAAAGCAGGATTTAAATTAAGTGGAGAATTGTAAAATTGTGAAAAATGCATATCCTGAGCAGATAGATTACAAGTCCACACTATTGATAATAAAAATAAGGTTTGATATATTTTTTTTCTTTTCAAAATAAAGAGTTAATAGTTTTCAATGATACAAAATAGTAAAAAGACTTTTCAATAGAAAGAAATAACAGATTTTATATCTCCTTTGTAAAAATAGTTACTTTTGATCTTGATTCGACTTTGTATTTATATATTGAAGTTGTTTAAAACCAGACAGATAAACGAGTGAATCTCAAAGAGGTTCCAATCTGAAATATCTTAATCAATTAATATACATTTTAGCTTATGCTCAAAGTTGGAATTACAGGCGGAATAGGAAGTGGAAAAACCACGGTTTGTAAAATTTTCGAATTGCTAGAAATTCCAATTTACTATGCAGATGACCGAGCAAAATGGCTAATGGTTAATGACCAAAAACTGATTCAACAACTAAAAGAAGCCTTCGGGACAGAAGTCTATTTGGAGTCCGGTGAACTGAATCGTTCTTATTTAGCGAATATAGTTTTCAATGATCGAAATCAACTCAATGTATTAAACGGGATTGTACATCCTGCGGTTCATCTTGATGGAGAGCAATGGCATCAAAACCAAAAAGAGGTTCCTTTTACGTTGAAAGAAGCCGCATTATTTTTTGAGAATGGTAGCTATACACAAATGGATAAAATGATAACGGTTGTCGCACCTGAAGACATCAGAATTCAGCGAGTCATTTCAAGAGACAACACTAATGCAGAAGCTGTAAAAGCTAGAATCAACAAACAACTTCCTGATTCTGAGAAAGTTAAACTTTCTGATTTCGTCATTCAAAATGATGGAAGTCAAAGCTTGATTTTACAAGTCCTTCCTATTTTCTCTACTCTTAAAAAATCTTAACCCAGCCATACGGGACTATTTTGTTTTATAAGGGAATGTTAAAATCTTCTCACTTAGTCATATTATTATATTAATTAATAAATATGGCCTAAAAGTTGTTTTGAATAAATAGAACATATTAAATTTTTAAAACATTTAACCCCTACCAAAAAATATCATTTTATTTTTTTTAACATGATCCTGTAAAACAGGTAAATAATCCCTATTATGTTTAAAATTCCCTCTATTTGCAATGCAAAATGGACAGCCTTATTTTTTCTGATATTTGCAACTGCTTTTCCATCTGATTTACCGGCTAATCCAGATATAATTTCATCTACTAATCTAAAATTTTTCACCAACATAACATCCGGTGGATCGATCATTGTCGATCAAACGATTTGTTTTGGAGAAGATCCATCAGAATTGACCAGTTCCGCTCCTGCTTCAGGCGGGAATAATTCATTACCAATTGAATATCTTTGGTTAAAATCCGTTCCTGGTGTTTCAGGGTGGGAGCCAATTAGTGGTGCAACCGGACAAAATTATGATCCTCCTGCGCTTAATCAAACAACTGCATTTATGCGGTGCGCAAGAAGAATGGGGTTTCCAAATTATACAGGTGAAAGTAACCCCATTATTATTACGGTTCTATCTTCTCCATTTGCTCTTATTATTGAAGCTCCAATGGAAGGAAATGACGGAGATGTTTTAACCTTTGCAGCCTCTGATTATCCCTTTGCTACCTATAGTTGGGACTTTGGGGACGGAACTATACTAAATGGAACAAGTGTAGATCATGTATATAATTTTGGTGGAACTTACACTGTCGTACTGACCGTTACAGATAATTTTACTGGCTGCTCTTACGTTACGAGCACTGAAATTTTTATTTTAGGACCATTACCTGTAGAACTAGGTTATTTCTACGGTGAACCTAACGAAGACAAAGAGGTAATTTTGTTTTGGTATACCGAAAGAGAGGAAGAGAACAACTACTTCGAAATATTAAAATCCGTTGATGGCGAAAAATTTGAAGTTATTGGAATCGTCGAAGGTCAAGGAAATTCAGATCTCGGCACTGCATATAAATATACTGATGACATTCCATTTATTGGTGTTAATTATTATCAATTAAGACAAATAGATTTCTCGGGAGAATTTTCATTTTCTCCAGTAATAGCAATTGGAGTAGAAAAAGAAGGGCTTGAAGAATATACTTTATATCCAAACCCTGCAACTGATAAGCTAAATATTAGATTCAGAGATACCTATGAAGAAGAGATGTTGATTTCTATTTTTGATGTAAATAGAAAATTGGTAAAACAATTTCATTTACCTGCTCAAACTATAAAAAGTAATTTTGACATCGCTGATATTAGCCCAGGTGTTTATTCAATAAACATCCATTCTAGGAGAATTAGGGCCAATTCGCTGTTTGTTAAGATAGGTTTATAAAATATTTACTTCAAAAAACTCAACGATCTAAGTCACTGTTTAATCGCGTTATCCTAACCGTTAAACAGTGACTTTTCAAACTATCCTAATTTGAAAAGTAACTTTTCAATATTTCCACGTATAAAGAGTACAAGCAAAGTATAAAATCAATGTTTAGAAAAGGTGTTTTTACCTTTTGGGCTATTATTTTATAAAATGCTTTCTCTACACCGTTAACCATTATTGCACATATTCTTGATCTGTAAAGTTTTACTATTGTTTATCACTTTATATTTTAGTACCTTTACGATTCATTAATTATTAGAATTAGCCCCACAAATTCTAAGCATCCAAAACCGTTAATTCTTAAAATTACCATTATTATCTATATACGTAATACATATGTTATGCATTTGTAATTAGATATTTTATATATGGTAATACCAAAAGTGGAAATTATTAAAGCAAAATAGTTATCTGGAAATATTTTAGATCCAGGTACTCTCACAACATTCCACAATAAGCAAAGTAAATAATAACAGCTACACAATTAACTTTTAGATTAATCAATGGATTTCAAAATCATTGCTTTAGCCTATTTGATGATGTTGTACAAAAATGGCATTGATGGAACTTTGTAAATCATTCCTTCTTGTTCTGATAATTCAGTCTTTCAGGAATCTCTTACAAACAACTTAAGATACATTATTGAACAACTTCTACAAGAAACATTTTAACAAACATTTTTTCATCCTAAAAATTGTAAGTCCATTATGGAAAGGAATTTTACAATCAGAACAGAAGGATTAAAGAAAGGAACAACATTACAATTTAACCAAAAACTGTTATCCTTACTTTCCCTGTTTTTATTTATTTGTTCAGTATCTAATGCTAACAATTTACTAGACATCGTTGTTAACTCAACCGATGTATCATGCCCAGGATCTAACGACGGTACAGCAACTGTAACTGCCTTTAATGCCTGGGATCCTATTACTTACAATTGGAGTAATGGAGGTACCACACCAACTATTTCTGGTTTAGCTCCAGGTTTATATGAAGTTACTGTCGTTGATGGCGATGGATCTATTGACATTGGATCAACCTATGTTGGAGAAGGTGATGGTATTGAATTATATATGAGTGCCTCTTATGAGACCTGTGATGGATCAGATGATGCATCAGCAAGTGTCAATGCATCAGGTGGTTCTGGTTCTTACACTTATTTATGGAGTACTGGCGAAACCTTTGTTGTAGCTAGCGATCTTTCCGCAGGCACCTATACGGTAACCGTAACAGATTCAAATGGCTGTTCTGCAGTTGGTTCTATCACAGTGGAATTATCCCCTGAGGGCGTTTGGCTAATGACTTCTTCTACTAATGCAGATTGTGGTCTGGATAATGGAACAGCTCATGTCAGCGTCATGGCAGGTACAGCTCCTTTTGTAATCAACTGGAGTAATGGTGATTCTGGAGAGGATATCTCTGGCCTTGCTCCTGGCACTTACACTGTAAGTGTTACAGATGCCAATGGTTGTTCTAACACAGAAATAGTGGTAATTGAAGCTGACTCAGATCTCAATGTTAGTATTTCAAAAGAAGATGCAGATTGTGGTGTTGACAATGGTTCTGCAACGGTCAATGTAAACGGAGGTTCTGCTCCTTATGTATATGAATGGAGCACTGGTGCTACTACAGCAACCATTACTGGCTTAGGAGCAGGAACATATTCTGTTACCGTTTCTGATGCTGCTTTATGTGCCAATGTCCTTTTTGTTGAAATAGATCAGGATAGCGGAATTGATACAGATACCAATAGTACAAATGCTACGTGTAATGAGGACAATGGTTCTGCCACTGCTTTTGTAAATGGTGGAACAGCTCCGTTCACATATATTTGGACTACAGGTGCTACTACAGCAACGATTAGTGATCTTGCCCCTGGAGTTTATACCGTTACAGCGACTGATGCAAATGGTTGTCAAGATGCTGAAACTGTTGAAATTTTTGGAACTTCTGTTGATGGTGGAACAATCACTACAAATGATGAATTAATTATTTGTTCTGGTGATGGTATCGATGATATTGTTACTGTTTCAGTAAGTGGAAGTTCTGGAGATAACTCAAGGTGGGTTATCACAAATCCGGCAGGAGATATAATTGGTTTTTCTTTAACTAATGAATTCAACTTCGATGGTGCTGGAACTGGAAACTGTGTAATCTGGTATTTAAAATATGAAGATGGTCTTGATGGTTTAGAAATTGGAAACAATGTATCTGAATTGGATGGCTGTTATGATTTTTCTAATTCTATTACTGTAATAAGAACAGATCCGGATGGTGGAAGTATTTCAACCAATGATCCAACCAACGTTTGTGTTGGAGATGGTGAAAATGATTTTGTAAACGTTACACTTTCTGGCGAAGAAGGCCCAAATACTAGTTGGATCATTACTGATGAATCTTTAAATATCTTAGACTTACCTGGTAATTCTCCTTTTAATTTTGAAGGTGCTGGAGTTGGTACTTGCTTAATTTGGAGCATTACTTACGCTGACGGTTTGGATGGTTTAGTTGTAGGTGCAAACGCTGCGGATCTAAGTGGATGTTATGAATTATCAAATTCTATTTCTGTCGTTAGACAAGAATGCTGTGATATAGATGGTGGAGATATTTCTACTAACGATCCTACCAATGTATGTGTTGGTGATGGTGTAGATGATTTTGTAAATGTTTCTCTTTCTGGAGCAACTGGAAGCAATCAAGGATGGCTTATTACTGATGAGGCTGGAAATATTTTAGAATTGCCTATGAGTCCTCCTTTCAATTTCGAAGGTGCAGGTACAGGTACTTGTTTGATCTGGTCTATTAGCTATGAGCCTGGACTAACTGGTTTAGACCAAGGTTCTAATGTCTCTGGTTTAATGGGTTGTTATGCTTTATCTTCAAGCTCAATTGCAGTTGAAAGAAATAGTGGCCCTTCTGTTAGTCTTTCTGGAATCGATGTGACTTGTGCAAATGGAACCAATGGTAGTGTTTCTGCAAGTGCTTCTGGAGGAGATGGAAATTATTCTTATAACTGGAGTACAGGTGCTTCTTCTGCTACCATTACTGGTTTAAGTGCAGGAATATATTCTGTAACGGTAACTGATGGTAACGGTTGTTCTTCTTCGGAGAGTACTACGATCTCAGAGCCTGATGCTTTGACATTAAATACGAGTGGAAATGATGAATCTTGCATTGGTGCAATGGACGGATCAGCAACTGCAACAGTTGGTGGTGGAACACCTCCATATAGTTATGATTGGAGTAACGGAGGTACAACAGCTACGATAAACAACTTAGGTACAGGGTCATATTCTGTGATTGTAACGGATGCAAATGGTTGTACCATTGCTTCTACATCTGACGTTGTTGTGAATACTAATGGAATCACTTCATGTAGTGCAATGATCAGTTCTTCATACAATGAAGGCGTTGAGATCAGTACATTTGGAGGTAATGATGGATCTGCATCTACTGATGTAAATGGAGGCTCTCTACCCTACTCTTACCTTTGGAGTGATGGCCAAACAGGTGCTGAAGCAACAAACCTAAGTGCAGGTACTTATTCAGTCATTATTACTGATGCTGGTGGATGTTCTTGTTCTTCTGAAGTTACTTTAGTTGATCCTTCTAAGGTTGGAAACTTTGTATGGGAAGACATTAATAAAGATGGAATTCAAAATCCAGGAGAACCAGGTATTGGTGGAGTTACTGTAAACCTTATCGGTACCGCTGATAATGGAGCATCTATAACAAGAACAGTGAATACTGCTTCTGATGGAACTTATTGCTTCGATGGTTTATTGACTGGAAACTATAAAGTAACCTTTAATAAACCTTCAGGATATGCTGTTTCTCCAGAAGATGCAGGTGGTAATGATTCAACGGATAGTGATATGGATCCTGATACAGGAATGACTGACTTTTTTGATCTTGGTCCTTCTGAACTTAATCCTACAATTGACGCTGGTCTTTATCAATGTGTAAGCATTGGAGATTTTGTTTTCTATGATGGAAACCGTGATGGTATTCAGCAGCCATGGGAAGCTGGATATGCAGATGCTCAAGTAATCTTAAAAACTGCTGGACCAGATGGTATCTTCTGTAACGCTGATGATGTATTCATTGATGCTCAGTATACTGGAAATGATGGAAAGTATTTATTTGAATGTGTAGATCCGGGACAGTATTACTTACAGTTTGGAGTTAACACTGGTGAGTACATGTATACTGATCAAAACCAAGGTAGTGATGATGAATTGGATAGTGATGTAAATGCTGACGGCAAAACAGCTCCTTTCACGGTAACACAGGGAATGGCTGATGATCTTTCATTTGATGCTGGTATCTACTTAATTTGCGATGATTTTACTTCAGGTGGTCAGATCGGGTATGATCAGGATATTTGTCCTGGTGAATTTCCAAATACCTTAGTAAGTATAACTTTACCTAGCGGAGGATATGGAGCTTCTGAATATATTTGGTTGAAATCTACAACAGGTGGACCAATTGGAGGAGGAAGCTGGACTGAAATTCCAAACTCTGATAGTCCAACTTACGATCCACCACAATTGTATCAAACGACTTTCTTTATCAGATGTGCGAGACGTGAAAACTGTGATAATTATGTTGCAGAATCAAATGCAATCGTTATTGTAGTTGGAACTTGTATCGGTGGCCAAATGCAAAACTTGACTGCACTTGTTCAAGGTCAAACATCGGTTTCTGTCGATTGGACAACTTCTCCGGAAGATCAATTATACAGATATACAATTGAGCGATCTCCTGACGGTGTAAATTTTACTAATATCGGATCTGTCAATGGGTTAGGTAACCAGCAAACAACCAACTATTATAACTTTATGGATTACTCTCCAAGAATTGGAAGAAACATCTACAGAGTGATGCGTGAAGACTTAAGCTCAGGCTTGATGTTATATTCTGATAATGTAGAAGCCATGTTCAATGTAGAAGAAAGTAGGTTCTTCGTTTACCCGAATCCTACTTCCGGAACCTTGTTCGTAGAGTCTCTTTATAATATGAATGGTAATGCAAGTATTGAATTATTCAACGCTACTGGTCAACTATTAGATGTAATTCAAGTGGATTATACTTTAGGTAAAGTAGATTTTGATTTTAATAAATACGCTTCAGGGCCTTATTTCATTAGAATCAGCTATGATGACCGCGATGATACTGATCTAATAAAAGTCATTAAAGAATAATGATTTTATAGGTTTAAGATGTAAAGAGGGCTTGTTTCGATCGAAATAAGCCCTCTTTCTATGTCACAAGGTAAGCCAATCTCATTACAAACTAAGAGACTGCAGGTCTTGTGACTTGCTTTTATACTCATTTTAGAAATAATCAAAAAATATATTTATTTATTTTCTATAAATACATTTTATAATTAAATCATTTATAAAAATTTAAACGCCAATTAGATAGGTCAATAATTAGCTATAAAATCATATTAAAATTTTATTTTTATTATTCATTTTATAACACTATGTATTGACTGACATTGTAGAATAATGTAACTTGCATCCGTAATCACAACAGAAAGAAACTAAAAATACTAGAAAGATCCTTTTTTAACTGGCATTAAAACTTACATCTAGGATCTCTTTTTTTCCCTCCTTTTTAAACTTTCAGACTTACATATTAAATGGTTTTAGAACCATAGTATTACACTTAAAGAACAAACATAATTCAGTTTACCTATTTCCTTTAGAAACGAATTTTATAAATTTAAGTAAACACGTAAATTATGTTACAACTTTTACAGTTTAGCCAAACTACAGTATTGTCTGCTCTCAAATCTTTTTCTACAAAATCAATTTTACTAGTCCTTGTATTTTTCGCAACCGCGTTCAATACCATCAATGCTCAAACAGCTTTAATTTCCAGATCAGTTTCTAATACTACTCATTGCAATAGTGGCACAGTATACGGTACTTATCTAAAATTTGACGGATTAGATAGATTCTATACCCTTTCAAATTCTGAACTTACAGAATATGATAATGGTAATGCACTTTTCACAGGGACAATAACAAACAACACTAACAACAACATCATTTTTCATATCAATGTAACATTTAAAAATCGTACTTTCTCAGTACCTACAGATAGCCCAAAGGCTAACGATTGTGGTAACAACGATTCTTCAGAATGGTACTATTACACAACAACCATCGGAACATTAACTGGAGCAGGTCTTGCCGACGGTGCTCATTTAGATGTAACTAGAGCTGGTCCTTCTTTTCAATTAGGAGTTGGAGCAAATCAAACAGAAGGTGCTGCTACTTTCAATGCATCTGGATGGTTAAATGTATCTGTTGCTTCTCAACCTTATGATTCAAATCTTACATTATCTGGTAATAGTGGAGATTTCAATTTTAATCTAAGCGGTGATGCACTTTCTGCATGTGATAATTTTACTGATGGTGGAAAAATTGGTCCTTACGAGGTAGCAAGTGGTACTTTTACTGCTTCAACAATTGTAAGTGAAATTGATCCATCAGGAGGAACAGGAAACATTCAGTATGTTTGGTTGACTTCAACTGATCCTACTGTTCCAGTTGAAAACTGGAATGTAATTTCTGGAGCAACTGACAGTTCTTATGAGCCAGGTGAAATTACAGAAACTACATACTTCCTAAGATGTTCAAGAAGATTAGGTTGTATTTATTTTACAGGCGAATCTAATATCATTGCAAAGGTCATCAATGGTGATGGAACAGATTGTAATGTTGGTGCCGTGGCTGTTGAAACAAACGGAAACGTTTTAAATACTGGTGCAAATACTGGTGTTGATAATACAAGTAACATCGTCGGTTCAATTGATGGAAATGCTGCTCTTTTTCATGACAATGGAGACCAGTTAATTATTGAGTTAGATGACTTATTAGAAGCGAATGACCAACTTACAATCAGTTGGAAGCAAAGAGATTATACTAGTGCATACGCAGGTCCTGCAAAGTTAAATATCATGGAATCAGTAGATGGAGTTAACTTTGTCAACAATTCTACTATTGAAAATGATATCAAATTATTCTTTGTTCACGAAACCATCACTTTAAATAACAATACCAAATTTATTAAAATTACCAATCCTTCAACGGATTTAAATGGCAATCCTGATTCTCAGGTTGATGCAATTAGCTACAACTTAAAATCTTGTGTTGATCTTGGAAAAATTGGAAATAGAGTTTGGGAAGATAGAAATGGAAATGGTGTCCAAGATGATGGAGAAACAGGAATCCAAGGGGTATTTGTATTCCTTGAAGATACAGAAGGAAATAATATTCCTGATGTAATGTATCAGGTAACAGGTACAGAGGGAGATTATTTATTTGAAAATCTTCCTTTAGGAAGTTATGTTGTTCGTTTTGCAACACCTTCAGGTTTTGTTCCGACTATGCCAAATGATGATGAAAATGAAGCTTTAGATAGTGATGCAAGTTATGCTGATGGAAGAACAGAAACGATTGAGTTAACTGCAGCAAACAATACATACCTTGATGCAGATGCAGGATATTTTAAAAATACAGACCTTATTGGAGTAATCTGGATCGATACTGATAAGGATGGACAACAAGAAATTGGGGATACATTCGTAGAAGGTGTAAGAGTTAGACTTTATAAAGCTGGTGCAGATATGATCGCTGGTACTGATGATGACGAATTCGTTGGTGAAGTTGAAAGTGATGACCTTGGGTATTATACTTTCTTAAATGTAGAAGCTTCAAAATACTATTTTGAATACGAAAAAAATGATTTCCCAATAGGTTTTGAATTTACAATAGCGAACAATGGAGGAAGTGATAACATAGATAGTGATGTTGATCCAAACACAGGATTCAGTGATGTTTTCCAAGTGTTATCAAATACACTAAAATCAGGAGTTGATCTTGGTCTTAAAATGAAGTGTGATTTTATTCCTAGTGCTGAAATTGGAGAAGCTAAATGCGAAGGTTTCCCTGTTGATTTTGAAGCTTTACCATTAGGAGTTGATTATACATATGCTTGGGAATTCCTTGACGACGCAACGAATCCAGTTTTAATTGGAACAAGCTCAAGCAGAACCACTGACTTTACTTGGTTAACTCCAGGAGTAAAAATATTCAATCTTACAGTGACTAATGCAGACGGATGTTCAGTAAGCTTTTCAGAAAAATTTACAATTCTTGCTGCTGAAGAATCGGTATGTGCTACTCTTTTACCAGTAGATTTAATTAGTTTTACAGCTAATGTTTTCGAGGACAATAAAGTAATCTTAAAATGGGCTACTGCATCAGAGGAAAACAATGATTTTTTCGAGATTCAACGTTCTACAAATGGTGAGCGTTTTGAAACAATCGGAATGGCTTACGGAAACGGAACAACAGAATTAATTAACAACTATGACTTTATTGATGATGCGCCATTCTTTGGAAGAAACTACTACCGATTGAAGCAAATTGATTTTGATGGAACATCTTCTTTGACAGATGTACAATCAGTAATTCTTGGAAATGATGACTTAGGTGATGTGGTTGCTTACCCTAATCCAACAAAAGGAAACACTACTTTAAGAGTAGTTACACCTTTCGAAAATGACGCAACTATCGAAGTAGTAAGTGCTACAGGTCAAATCCTTGAAGTACTTGCAATGCCTGCCGGATCAAATAGCCAGGAAATTAATTTAAGCAAATACCAACCTGGTTTCTACTTCTTAAACATCAAGTACAATGGCTTTAAAAAGTTAGTACATAGAGTTTTAAAAGTTAGAGATTAATAGGAATACATTGGTTTAGAAATAAAATATTGATGACCGTCGAAAATCGACGGTCATCATATTTCAAACAAAAGGGATAAAACATAAATGATTGATTATCTGTTATTTATAGTATTAAAAAACTTGACTTTATTAAACATTAACATTATTTTAATAAAATAACAGTTTACTTGTAACGATTTTAAGAGTCTAAACGTTTGAACAATGGCTTCTTAAATGAGAAAATCAAGTTTCAACATACATACAAACACTATCAGATTAAACAAATAAAGCTCCCATGAACAAAATAATTCCAATCGTAGTACTTGCTATGATGCTTACTCAAATAGTGCAGGCGCAAATCAAGCGCCAGTACAAAGACGAAAAGTTTGCTCAGCAAACCGTAGTCGTCAAATCAGAAGAATCCATTTCGGATTTAGAAATTCTCAACACTCAATTTGACTTAGATGATGTAGCCGTTGGCGAGGTTATTCGAATCACAACAGAAACTGATCCTGAACAAGCACCTGCTATTCCTGAGCAAGTTATTGAAGAAGACGAGATCGTTGCCCACCTGGGTGCTCCTGAAGTCGATGAGGTTATAGAAATAGAGCAAGAAGAAAAAGAAGAGGTCATAGAATTTGAAGAGAATAAAGAAGTAATTAGTACACCTGCAAAAAAATCTGCTGTTAGATCAATGAGCAGTTCTACTAATAAAGTGAAATCAAAAAAAAGAAATCCTAAATTTAAAAAGAAGAAAAGAAAACGTTCTAAACGTTGGAAGACTAAATGCTATCGATTTTAGTTTATAAATTGATTTCAGTTTCCTGAAATTAAACAGAGTAAATTCCAAAAAATTTGAGCCTTTATCCTTCGGGGTAAAGGCTCTCTTTTTGGTCTTTATCATTTCTTATTTTAACTTAAAAAGTACATCCAATCTAACTCTTTTGATATAACCAGTCTTTAACAATTTCAATCCAAGCTTATTTGATTTAAAGTTACTTTCTTAAATTATTTATTTTAATTTTAGACCTCAATAAACAAGATAGAAAACATGAGGAATGTAAACGAGCATTGGGAAACACTAATCACGGAGTTAGATAAAGAGTTTTTGTTTCGAAAAGATGTAAGCCTTAAGGATTGTACTTTTCAGGAATTAGATTTTACACCATACGACATAGACTGGGATCAATTAGAAATTGAAAACACCACCTTCCTCGGTTGTCGTTTCAATCCGAGTGATGAAATTCGGCTTTTACAAAAAGGAGCTTTTATTTATAGAATGCCAATAGGTCTTCCCTATAATCCATTTCGAAAAAACCTGTACAAGTTTGAAGAATTAATGGAGGGATATACTTTCGAAAAGGATAACAGCAAGGATATAAGTATTTACAATCATTTTTCTAAGACTCGAAATAATCCAGGAATTAACGAAGCATTATACCAAAGAATTCATGATCATTCTATTGATGAAGCATTACGAAATTTGATAGAAATTGATGACGAAGGCATGACCAATAAAAAATGTATTGGCATCATGGGTGGTCATTCAACGAAACGTACTGATGAATTTTACGAAAAGACTGCCAGGACTGCCAAGCTACTTGCCGAAGCTGGATATTTCATTGCTTCAGGAGGTGGACCTGGAATTATGGAAGCTGCAAATCTCGGAGCTTACTTTGCCGGACGTTCTGATAAAGAACTTGCCGACGCATTTGAAATTTTACAAAAAGCGCCTCAGTATACTGACCAGGATTTTCAAAAAAGAGCTTACGAGGTGTTAGAAAAATATCCTGATGGAAATGAAAACCTAGCTATCCCAACATGGTTTTATGGGCATGAGCCAAGCAATTTATTTTCCACTTTCATTGCAAAATATTTTTCAAATAGTATTCGAGAGGACACACTACTTGCAATAAGTTTATACGGAATTGTTTGTGCTCCAGGCAGTGCAGGAACCACGCAGGAAATTTTCATGGATGCTGCACAAAATCATTACTGCACTTTTTCTTATTTCAGCCCGATGGTTTTCCTTGGGACAAAGAGATATGAAATTGATACTTTGATATTCCCATTGCTTAAACAATTAGCTTATGGTAAACCCTATTTCGATATGCTTGCTTGTATGGATGAACCTGCTGAAATACTTTCTTTTTTACAAAAACATCCACCTGTAAAGGGAAAATAAAAATTGACTTACTTTTAACTATGCTCCGCTTGCGCTAATCCGGCTTTATAGGTTTCCAGGCAGCGGAGTCTTGCTAATTTGTGGTCAACGATTGGTTCGCAATAAGCATCAGTATCATATTCTGGAACCCATTTTTTTATGTATTTAAAGTCTTTGTCAAACTTGGTTTGTTGTGTGTAAGGATTGAAAACTCTGAAATATGGTGCCGCATCTGTCCCACATCCTGCAGCCCATTGCCAACCACCATTATTACTTGCCAGATCAAAATCGAGGAGTTGTTTTGCAAAATAAGCTTCTCCCCATCTCCAATCAATCAGCAGGTGTTTGGTTAAAAAACTAGCTACGACCATGCGTACTCGGTTATGCATATGCCCTGTTTCATTGAGCTCTCTCATCCCTGCATCGACTATTGGATAACCTGTTTTTCCTTCGCACCACAGCTTGAATTCCTCTTCATTATTCCGCCATTCGATCCAATCATATTTTGCTCGAAAAGGATTTTTTACTACATGCGGAAAATTGCAAAGTATCATGCTGTAAAAATCCCTCCAGATCAATTCACTCAAGAATGTATCGCTCAATGCTTCCGCATTTCTAGCTTTTTCACGAATACTAATCGTTCCGAAACGAAAATGAATTCCTAATCTTGAGGTTCCATCAATAGCTGGAAAATTTCGGTTGTCCGCATAGTTTTTGATGACTGATCGCTTAACCTTTGTTCCAGGGATTTCTAAAGAATTACTTTCAAATCCTATATCTTTTAAAGTTGGAATAGAGAATGGTTTTACTTTTTTAAAATTGCCAAAATATTTCTCTGTGGGATAAGATTGAAAATAAAATGAGGTAGCTTTTTTTAATTGATTCTTTGAATTTGGTTTAACAATTTTACTCAATAATTTGGCTTTCCATTTTTTCGAATAGGGTGTAAATACGGTATAAGGTAAACCATCATCTTTGGTCACCTCTACCCTATCAAAAATCACTTGGTCTTTGAAATCATGAAAAGAAATATCCTTCGAATCTAGCATTTTTTTCACTTGAGTATCCCTCTCTAGTGCATAAGGTTCATAATCTCGATTGGTGTAAACAGCCTGTATATCAAATTCCTTGAGCAAAGATTTCCAAACTTCTTCCGGTTTCCCAAAACGTACAATCAAAGAACTTCCCAAGTCCTTTAACTGACTTTGCATTTCCAATAGATTTTGATGAATAAAACTTACTCGAGGATCATCTTTATCTTCTAGTTTTTCAAGGATGCTTTGATCGAAAATAAAAAGAGGCAATACGGAGGTACCGCTTTTCAATGCGTGGAATAATCCTGCATTATCTTGTAGTCTAAGGTCTCGACGGTGCCAGAAAATTGATATAGACATAGGTATTTAAGGTTAGTATGTTATAAGTCAGGAGGATAACAAAATTAAGCGCTAATGGTTTACATTTTCCATTTCTAATTTATTCCCCTGTTCCTTTATTAAATGTCTAAGATTCTCTGTCCTTCATTTCAATTTCATTTTCAACATGAAGAATTTTCGAGTCATTGAAAATTTCAATACTTCCTTTGTTTTCGTCTTTCGACCAAAGTTCTATTCCTTTCCAGTTATCTCCACAATCATTTTCTAAAGTAGCACCATCCAATACTAATTTACCTTTAGGCTTGATGATAATCTTTCCTTTTCCAGGAATAGATAGTCGACAATGAACGGTCAGTGTTGCTCCATTTTCTATGATTAAGTTTCCTTCTAGATCCTTTGCTCCCAACCAATCGGTATCTCTGGAAATAGTAACCGTTTTTTGCTCATCAAGTGTACACCATTTCTTAACCAGTAGCTTTCGAATTTTCTTCTTTTTGTCTGCCATATTTCGATGGATGGTTCCTATT
Organism: uncultured Saprospiraceae bacterium; assembly: GCA_937921595.1. Taxonomy (GTDB): domain Bacteria; phylum Bacteroidota; class Bacteroidia; order Chitinophagales; family Saprospiraceae; genus JAHDHW01. The sequence continues at coordinate 2,192 of CAKZTD010000119.1, read as the reverse complement.
TGGCAAGGGGACCAGGCGCTACTATGAGCATTATAATCCATAAAATTATTGGACCAATAAACATCGCAAGGTGCTTTTCCTTTTGTTTTATTCCAACAATTAGAATGTGTAGGTGTGTCATCACAACCATCGTTGCCTCTCCATGAATGTCTTAATCCAAGAGAATGACCAATTTCATGATTAAGTAATTTTACCGCATTCCATTTATTCAAAGTGCCTTCTAACTTTCCATTTTCCCACCTTGCATTTTTTAATTTATAAAACCAGTTGGTCACTTTCACAAAATCAGGATAACCAATTCCTTTAGAATCTTTTACATAGGTTTTAGATTTTAAACTATCAATAGGATGAGTCATTATAAAAATATTTAAAACCGTATCTTTTTGAATTCCATATTTATTATAGACATCCTTATTGTAAATATTTCTATTTTTTCCACTGCCAATCATTCCGTATAATTCATCGTCATTATGAAAATAAATTCCATCATCCTTCGCATCACTCGGGTGGCCTGTTAATACGTACTGATATCGCATAGGCAAAACAGGCGTATCATTTCCTGGAGGTAAATTCATTTTCTTATTGCCCTTCATTTTCCCATTGGCGGCCTTGAGCACCATATTGATAAAATACCGGCCCATCTTGGGATCAAAATTTCCTTTTCCCTCATCATTGCACATGACATGAAAATTGACTCGGATATATTTGATTGGTGTTTGATCAAGATGTTGTAAATCAGGGATATAATTCAGCTGATCTCGGCAAGTACTTTTTCTAGCTTCAAATTCAGCTGGTGTGATGTTTACTGATTTTAAATACTCTTTTTTAACAGACTTATTGCAGCTGAAAGCCAATAAGAAGGAAACAATAAATAAGGGGAACAAATATTTCATGAAGTGTATTTTAATGCTTGTTTTATAGAAATTCATTAAATTTGGGTATCTATAATTAGTATATTTATCAAAGTGGCCTATTTTTCTAAAGAATTAATAGAATAGCGTTAGTTTTGATCTTGATTTAAAAACTTAAAATAAGAATCTAATGAGAATAAAGGTATCATTTTTTGCAATTCTAATTTGTTTTTTTGCGTGTTCTAATGGAAACCAGGAAACAAACGCTACTGAAAAAACTATAGCGGAAGTTCTTTCTGCCGAATTAGTTACTCCCGAATATATTGAAAATCTAGCGGGTTCTGTTTACAATGAAACAACTAAAAAGATTGATGGAGATAAAGCTAATAAATACATTGAGGCTTGTGAGTTTTATGCCAGTAACAATCCTAGTGATGCAAAGAGCCCGGAGTGGTTATTAAAAGCCGCTGAGACAGCTAGAAATATCAATCAGCACACAAAAGCTATCAATATTTATGATGAGGTAATGGCTAAGTTTCCAAACTACCCAAAAGCACCTCAGGCATTGTTTTTAAAAGCTTTCACGATTGATGATAATTTGAATCAAAAAGATCAAGCGAAGGTGCTTTATGAAGAGTTTATCGCAAAATATCCGAATGATGATTTTGCGGAATCTGCACAATTCATGTTACAAAACCTTTATAAATCAGATGCAGAAATTATTGAAGCGTTTGATAAGAAAAGAGGTGAGGCTCCTGCGGTTGAGAAGTAAAATCTATATTGTGATGTAGGTTTTATGATTATATAGTTATAAAACTTACATCACTACATATCATCAAGAATAAAAACCTAAGTACTGTATTTAATTTTTTCCAGAATGATCAGACTTTCAGATGATTATTTAAATTAAGTTTACATTTTTTTTATCGAAAGGATCAAGTGCAACACCTTTTACTCTAGCTTCAGCCATAACAGTGTATTCAGAATTTACCCCTCGTATCCACTTCGCTGTTTTTACCAGGCCACCAAACAAAATATTTTTATCACCCATCGAATCCATCTCGGATTTCATCAGATCAAAAGGCAATTCAAAACCCAATTCAACTGGTTCATTAGCTGGAACTTCAAAGTTTTTCTCTAGTTCAATACTTCCCAACTCGTATTCATCGATTCGCTTTTCGTCTCCTCTCCCTCTGGTAAATTTTTCTATCATGACCACTTTAATATAGGTCACCGTTTGCTCATTCATTGAAGTAAACTGCAAACTCCCTTTTAGCAAATTGCCTTCTTTTAAAACTTCTTCTGGAAGCAACAACTCCAACTTCACTCCTTCTATTCCCA
>CAKZTD010000118.1 GCA_937921595.1 uncultured Saprospiraceae bacterium | reverse complement strand
GCTTTAATTCTAGGAGACGATGGTCGTGGAGCATTCGCAGAAACAATTTTCCCTTGATCATCGATTAAAAGAAATCTAGGAATTCCAGAAATTTTATAATCTCTAATGATAGAAGCTCTCCATTCATTCTCTGCAAAAAGTTGAAGCCCTTTCATGTTTTTATCCTTGACCATTCTCTCCCAAGAGTCTTTATTCTTGTCTATAGAAACGCTAGTAAAAAGAATCTTGTCATTATCTTTATAAGCTTCTTGCAAAGCTTCTAAATGAGGAAGTTCTTTTTTACAAGGCCCACACCAAGTAGCCCAAACATCAACATAAATGTATTTCCCTTTATAATTAGCCATGTCATGTACTTGACCATCGATGTCCGCATATGCGAAATTAGGGGCAGGAGCACCTTCCTCCAAACCTCTCCACATGGAGTAAGCATTTTGGATGTCTCGTTTAAGGTTTAGGTTGGTAGAAATCTCTTCAAACTTTTGCATAAGAGGAGTTGTTCCATTTGCACCTTCATACTTAATGTGAGTTTTTAAAGTATTATACATTAAAAACTCTTGAATTTCTTTGTTTTTAAATTGCTGAGAAACGATATCAAACTTAGTCAAAGCCATTCCATTATCCGTTAGCTTTTTCTTTTCATCATTTAAAAGTGCTTTGTTGGCTTCTGCGTCTGTATAGTTATTGATAAAAGAAACGAAATTTGGTGAAAACAATTTACCTGGATCATTGAGGTCAAGGTTTCTTTGGAAATCAAAATATACTGGACTTACATCGAAGTTTTCTTTTTTGTTATAAAACTTATAATAAGTCGGATAGATCAAGCGATCATTTGCCCATTCATATTCGATCTCTGTATCGATTATAAATTTAAAAAAAGGATCAATTTCATTACTAGCGCAAAAGGTTTTAAAAGCTTCAGCTTTATCAATTTTTGTTTGATCTACAGCTGCGGTAAATGCAGGTTCCTCTAATTTATAAGTCTTAGATTTTAAAGCTCTTGAAGTTCGATCTTCATTGAACTTCTTAGTCAGATAGTTGTTTTCAGCACTTCGGTCACCCGTAAACTGCATCACTTGAGAAAATTGATTAGCAGTAGTGGAAAAATTAATTTTATCACCAGGTAAGACAAAAATTTGCCCAGTCCTTCTAGCGTATTTTAGTGTAAAAACATGTGGTTCGTCCAACATCAATTCAATACTGAATTGCCCATCAGTAATTCGAGCGCTATGTTGCTCACCTTTGCTTTCAAAAATAACATTGAGATCATTTGGGTTGGCAATAGTCCCCGAGATAGTTGTAGCAACCTTGGTAGCTAACTGCTTAGGCTTATTTCCATCTTCCGCGTTTTTACAACTGAAAACAAAAGCGATGGCGAATAAAAGGTAATATTTCATATGTCGATGATTTTATAAATGATTGTTGGGTTTATAGAAAACAAAACTAACGAAAATCGAGCCGATGAAATTGGTTTTTAAGTTAAAAATCCTTAAAAAGAGAAGTCAATAGAGATATAGTTATGTCATTTTGTTATGATATGGCTATAGTAAGCTACATAACGCCGTATCCATATTAATCTTATCTCTATTTTAATACAATTGCAAAAGTTCGTTGTCTTCTCTAAACAAAATCAAAAAAATAAGGTTTAAGCCACTATGCGGTTTGAACTATATTTCATAATTTCGCGAACATTACTAAATCAAAGGATAAATTACAATATGTCAAGAGAAATAGCACTTAGAGACGCATTAAGAGAAGCCATGACAGAAGAGATGCGTAGAGATGAATCTGTCTTTTTGATGGGAGAGGAGGTAGCTGAATACAATGGAGCTTACAAAGTAAGTAAAGGAATGTTAGATGAGTTTGGAGCTCGTAGAGTAATCGATACTCCAATTTCGGAATTAGGTTTTGCAGGTATAGGCGTTGGAGCAGCGATGAATGGACTACGTCCAGTGATAGAATTTATGACCTGGAATTTTGCAGTATTAGCTTTTGATCAAATCGTAAATAATGCAGCGAAGACTTTGTCTCAGTCTGCTGGACAATTCGGTTGCCCAATTGTTTTTAGAGGACCTTCTGGAGCCGCTGGACAATTAGCACAACAACACTCTCAAACTTTTGAGAGTTGGATGGCAAACGTCCCTGGTTTGAAAGTAATCTCTTGTATCGATCCTTATGATGCAAAAGGTTTATTGAAATCAGCAATCAGAGACGATGATCCAATTTGTTTTATGGAATCTGAAATGCTTTATGGAATGAAAGGGATCGTTCCTGAAGGAGAATATCTAGTACCTATTGGTTTAGCTGCTGTTCGTAAGCAAGGAACAGATGTGACCATCGTTTCTTACAATAAACAGGTTTTGACTTGTTTAGAAGCTGCAAAACAATTAGAAGCCGAAGGTATTTCTGCAGAGGTTATTGACCTTAGAACGATTCGTCCTTTAGATCATGAAACGATTGTAGAATCAGTAAAGAAAACCAACAGAGTAATCGTTGTCGATGAAGCATGGCCATTTGCTGGTGTTTCTTCTGAGGTAGCTTTTGAAATTCAGAAATATGCTTTTGATTACTTAGATGCACCTGTTGCAAGAGTAAATTCAAGGGATACTTCCTTGCCTTATTCAGCTCCATTTGTTGAAGAGTTTCTTCCAAATCCTGCTAGAATTATCAAAGCAGCTAAAGAGATTTCTTATATAAATTCTTAGGAAAAAATACTTTTTAAAATATTATAAATAGCCTGTGGTTTGCGCCATAGGCTTTTTTAATGCCATATATCAATTGGTTTCATCTGGCCATTCACTTTAAAGCTTCGTTGGTTTTGATGCTTGTAATGATGTTTGTTATTACTCAGACGTAATTTTCTTTTATATAAAAACTAATCAATAAAATGTAAAATCTCCGTAAAAAACCATGCAAAACCAATAGATTGAAAAAAATAGCCAGATATTTACACCATGCAATACAAAAACGATCTATTCCTAAGAGCCGCTAAAGGAGAAGCGGTAGAAAGACCTCCAGTTTGGTTAATGAGACAAGCAGGAAGAATCCTTCCGCAGTATAGAGCATTAAGAGGTAAACTGTCCGGGTTTAAAGAATTAGTGGAAACACCTAATTTAGCAGCAGAAGTAACCATTCAACCCGTTGATGAGTTGGGTGTAGATGCGGCAATTATCTTTTCGGATATTCTAGTCATTCCAGAAGCCATGGGATTGCCTTATGAATTGATTGAAAAAGTAGGCCCACGATTTCCAAGGACCATTACTTCTAAGGCTGACATTGAGCAATTAATATCTGGACAATCTGCTGCAGAAGAATTGCAATATGTTTTTGAAGCTTTGAGGATCACCAAAAAGGAATTAGATGGGAGAGTGCCATTAATTGGATTTTGTGGAGCACCTTGGACGATTCTATGTTATATGATTGAAGGAAGCGGAAGTAAAACCTTTTCAAAAGCTAGGAAGTTTTTATATCAAGAACCAGAATTGGCTCATCAGTTATTGGAAAAGATCACCTCTACGAGTATTGCATATTTAAAGATGAAAATCGAAAACGGCGCTGATTTGATTCAGATTTTCGATTCATGGGCTGGAATCCTACCTTTTGATCAATACCAAACCTTTGCATTGCCATACATTAAGCGAATGTGTGATGAAATCCAGGAAGCTCCGAAGACCGTATTTGCAAAAGGAGCTTGGAATTCGTTGGAACAAATCAATAAGCTCGATTGTAATGTAGTTGGATTAGACTGGAATACAAATCCTGATTTTGCTAGAAATATACTAGGAAAAGATCGTGTCGTACAAGGCAATTTAGACCCTTGTGTTTTATATTCAAATCCAGCGGAAATTCGCTCAAAAACGAAAACTATGATTCAAGCTTTCGGAAAACATCACATAGTCAACCTCGGACATGGCGTTTATCCGGATACACCGCTAGAAAATGTAAAAGTTTTTGTAAATACCGTAAAACACTTAGAATATTCAGAATTGGATTCAGAAGTCCTTGATAATTAATGATTTATAGGTATGAAAAGTTAAAGGTTGAATTCAGATATTTTATTCGATAAACTATAAGTCCTTGATAGTCAAACATGTATTATTTTGACTTTCAAGGAGTACTTAAAAAAAGATTTAAATTTATTGATTCAGATTATTAACTTTGGCCAGCGTAAAAATCTAACAAAATAATTTCTAATGGGGTGGTTTAAAAGGCTGAAAGACGGGATTATCACATCAACTAAGGACAAGAAGGAAGCTCCGGACGGTTTGTGGTATAAGTGTAAGAATTGTAAAGAGGCTAGCACCATGAAAGAGGTGAAAGAAGTCTTCCATAAATGTCCACATTGTAACTACCATATTCGTATTGGTTCTCACGATTATTTCGATCTTATTTTTGATGGAAAATTCGAAGAATTATTTACGAATCTTATCGCTAAAGATTTTTTACATTTTACCGATTTGAAACCATACGGTAAGCGACTTGAAGCAGCAAAAGAAAAAACAGATCTTGATGATGCTATTTCTGTAGCTGTTGGAAAAGTTAATAAATTGCCATTGGTTATTGCAGCTATGGATTTTAGCTTCATTGGTGGTTCAATGGGCTCTGTAGTTGGAGAAAAGATCGCATTGGGAATTGATTATTCTTTGGAGCATCGAATTCCTTTTATGGTCATTTCGAAATCCGGTGGTGCTCGAATGATGGAATCCGCATTTTCCTTAATGCAGATGGCTAAGACTAGCGCTAAACTTTCCAGATTATCTAAGGCTGGTGTTCCTTATCTTTCTTTTCTGACTGACCCGACAACAGGAGGTGTAACGGCATCTTTCGCTATGCTTGGTGATATTAATTTCGCAGAACCAGAAGCATTGATTGGCTTCGCTGGCCCTCGTGTCATTAAAGAAACCATTAAGCGAGATTTACCTGAAGGTTTCCAAAGATCTGAATTTTTATTAGAACATGGTTTCCTGGATTTCATTATTGATCGTAAAGATCTGAAAGATAGGATAGGGGACATGTTGTCGCTTTTTGCTTAGGAGTCAGCAAATAATAAATATCTGTATTTTATTTTTTGAATGGCCATGTGAATCGTTATTAATATCTCGGAAAAACTCTGCGAATCTTCATGTCCTCTGTGGTTTTTAAAATAGCTATAGAAGAAAGAAGAAGCAAAATTCCAATCCTTCATATAATTGCCCATATCGATCTGCGAACGATTCCTCGTGGATCTCCGTGATCTAATAAAAGAATCTTAGCATTATCGATCCAGGATCACTGTCATCTTTTTCTCTAATGGATCCAATGAATCTTTCAAAGTTTCAATAAAGCTATCCCCATATTTAAAATAAAAAGAAATAAAATTATCACGACGTTCCTGAAGACCATCGTTTGGAAAGAATTTATTTTTTAAACCCCGAATTTGATTGATCGCAGTATCATGTTTCTGCTTTTCAGCTCGGATGATTCTGCTTTCTAATTGATCCATCACTTTTTGCTGTTTGCTATGTTCTGCTAAAACTGACTTTGCAAGAGTCGGATCAATCTTTTCAGCCAGCGTTTTAATTTCTTCGAAGACTTTTTCTAATGCAGTTTTCTGAACTTGTAAACTTAGTTCATCTTCGCTTTGACCATCCACAAACTGGCGAATGATCTCATCTTCTTTTTGAAAGAAATCATCAATAGTCAAACCTAGTTTATCCATTTTTTTAATAGAACCTTTATCCACCCAAAGCACAGAGTCTCTTCTGACAAGCATCGGAAAGTTGATTTCAAAATGTTCAAATTGGGTTTTTCTTTCCAGCCAATAAGCGATCTCTCCACCGCCTCCAATGTATGCTAGATTTGGTAGAACTTTTTCCTGATAGATAGGACGCATGATCACATTCGGACTAAAACGTTCCGGATGCCTATCAATCTCATTTTCCAGTTCTTCTTTCGTAAAAGAGTAATCAGAATTTAAAACCTGGTATTTCCCATCGGCGAATTCAATTCGTTCACGCAGTTGATCTCTTAAATAGAAGAAATTAATGTCCCTAGGAAATGCTTGTGGTTTAAAACCAGCTTGTTCCATTCGATCTCTTTCCGCTCCAACCAATTTGATAGATGGATTATTAAAAATTTCTTCTTTGATTTCTTTTATAAAAAGACGTTTCAGTCTTGGATTGTTCATATTAATCACAACGAGACCATCCGCTCCAAAAATTTCATTTACCATGTCTACAACCGCATTAGAATAAATGTCATGCCTACTATGAGTCAATGACATAATTTCCAAAATACGATTTGCTTTTTCATGGTCGCCAAGAAGTTCTTTCAATTCTGCTAAAACAGGTTTCAGTGTTTCC
>CAKZTD010000117.1 GCA_937921595.1 uncultured Saprospiraceae bacterium | reverse complement strand
CATTCCCTTACTCAAAAAATAAAATTCCCGACTTCCTTTTGGCAAGTTTCTATACTCCTTTTTATCCGTTGACCACATTTTTCCATCGTAGACAGCAACATAGCTTTCACCGATCACCTCAAACTCATTTCCCTGAACAACAATCCCCGTATTTTCATCCAAGCCAATTCCAAGTAACTCCGGCCGATTATCCAGAATGTCAAAAATATCAAATTGACGATTTCGTTTTAAAAGATGTTGATCGATCGCAATGTTGGAAATGAAACCAAAGCCTTCTTCGTGATCACCCATCATGATCGTATTGGTTTTGGTGTCGCCACGAGCAAGGTAGGAACCCTGGATGGTTGCTCCGGCAGAAGAACCAGAGATCACTCCGCCACGATCTAAAACACCTTTCAATGCATCCAAAGTTTTGGTGCCCATATAGCTGTCTACCAATCGCCATTGTCGACCTCCGGTGATCCAAACGCCAGTAGCGGCTTCTAGTGGTTTATAGAATTTTGGACTATTGGCTTCTTTAGGATTGCTGGTATGTAAAACATGGATGTTTGTAAATCCTTTATTTAAAAACATTTTTTCATAAGTCTTAAATTCTGGGTCGTGTTTTAGAAATTCGTCTCCGGCGGCAGTTGGAATAACGACGATTTGAGCATCTTTTCCTCCAGCTAATTTTGCGAATTTTTCAAAAAGGATATTAGCATTTGCAGCACCGCCGATTATTATTAGGGAGCCTTTCTCTGGACCTCGGGTTTCTGATCTTTCGTTTTGCTTGTCAGCCATAAGTGTTAAACTTATCAGTAAAATGGAAATAAAAAAGATAGTTAGTATTTTTATTCTCTTGGACATCTTAATTTTTATTTCTAAGATAATGAAATTATTGGCTATGAAAAAATACCTCTATTGTTTTGCGATTTTATGTTTGCTATTTGGTTTTAATTGCAGGCCGACTACCTTTTCTATTAGTGCAAATTCTACTTTGGAATATACCATCAAGCTTGAGCCGGGTTTGAAGAATCATGCTTTTGTAATCGAATTAAGAATGACGGGGGATGGTGATGGAACCACAGAATTCAATCTACCCTACGAGTGGGGCCCTGCTCAAAATCTTGATCAATACATCGAAATTCTAGAAGTACAAAATGCAAAAATCGAAAACCAAACTGCACAGCTTTTAACACTCAAGCATGGACCACTCGAACCGATCAAAGTGAAATATCGTTTATTGTCTAATCCAGTTTATCCAATTGAAAATCCGGATAAAGCTTTTCATCCGATTATCCAAGATGATTTTTTTCAAATGTATGGAAATAGTCTATTTGTTTATCCCAATGATTTAAATAAAAAAGGACGTTCGGTAAAAGTAGATTGGGAGAACTTTCCAGAGGATTGGAAAATTCATAATAGTTATGGAAGTAATGAACGTAGTCAATCTTTTCGATGGAGAGATAGTCTTTGGTTGGAATCGATTTTTGTTGGAGGAGATTATCGGATCAATAAAATTATGGTTGAAGAGGATCCTATTTATGTAGCAACGAGAGGAGATTGGTCTTTTACTGATGAAGATTATAGTGACTTATTGAAAAAGGTAATCACTCAACAACGGTACTTCTGGAATGATTATGATTTTGAATATTTCACAGTTACCCTAGCACCATTTCAGGAGGACGAAAATTATGTTTCTTATCAAGGATCTGGTCTTCGAAATTCTTTTGCTTTGAATGCTACTCCAAACACAAAGCTTGATAATTTTGAATATTTATTTAGTCATGAACTGATGCATGAGTGGATTGGTTTGCAGATTAAAACGGCTGATCCAGAAGAACAACGTTTTTGGTTTTCGGAAGGATTTACGGATTATTTTACTTTTATCAATATGCGAGAATGTGGTTTACTGGATGAGAAAGGTTACATCGAAAAAATGAATGAGGTAATCAAAGAACATTACCGTTCTCCAGTAAGAGAAGCTCCAAATGAAGCGATAGCACAACAGTTTTTTTCTGATTATAATAATTATGGAAAATTAGCTTACCGACGAGGATGTATTTTTGCAATGTTCGTAGATTGGAAAATTCGAGAAGATTCAAATGAGAAATTTACTTTAAAAAATGCCATGCAGGATTTTTTAAAAGTTTGCCGAAGTGGAAAACAACGTTTGACCGATGATTTGTTTTTAATGACCATCAATAAATATCTGAAAGAACCTATTGATCCTTTTTTTGAAAAATATATTCAACAAGGGGAATTGGTGAAACTGGAAGACTGGATGTTAGGAAAAAAGACGATAGTAGAAAATAAAAAAACACCAGTTTTTGAAATTGGTTTTGATGAAGAAGCTACCATGGAGGTGAGGAAAATCATTGGTTTGAAAAATGATTCAAATGCTTATCGAGCTGGAATTCGAAACGGGCAAGCTATAAAAGGAACAAGCTATTATAGAGGAAGGACAGATATGGAAGTAACGTTACATGTTGAGGTAGATGGAGAGATAAAGAAAATTGCCTACATGCCTGTTGGTTTTTCTGAAGAGATGATTCCGCAGTTTGTGATTCAGTAAGTCAGGGGTGAGGAGTGAGATTTTCTCTGAATGGTGAATGTTCTAGAGGTATAAAATTTTCTCATTCTTTAATTAAAGTATAATTTCTTATTTTTAGAAAGTAAGCATTCTTAACACCCAATAAAAAAAGGACTATGAAAAAAAATCTACTCTTATTATTTGTCTTTGCTATGAGTGTGAATTATTCAATTGCTCAAGTAAATAAATTTGTAAAAATGGAAAATCAGGTAGCTCTTGAAGCTCCTGCAAAATACAAGTCTCCAGAAGATTTAACGCTACTAAATCCACCACGTCCAAATGAGTCTGCTAATTCACGTTGCGAGAATGATGCGGGCACTACTTTTCATGATGTACAAACTTATGGAAGTATGCCTTCCATGCTACATAATTATGGAGATGGTCGGTTTTCTTCGATTTGGCAAACCGGAGTGGATGCAGGAAATGGATTTCCCGATAGAGGAACAGGATATAATTATTATGATGGAACAGGTTGGGTAGGAACTTCATCCGCCAGAATTGAAGGGGATACCCGTACTGGATTTCCGGCTTTTACGGTATTAGCAAATGAGTTGGAAGTCTCCGTCGCTCATAAAACACCCGGCCCATATGAATTAAGAACTTATTCAAAAACGGCGGGGACAACTGACTGGACAGAAAATATTATTCCTTCTGTAGTTCCTGGTGGACCGGTTTGGCCTTTTATCACTTCTGGAGGAGCGGATGGAAATAGCATTCATGTAATTGGTGTTTCGGTGGCAACTGCTTTCGGAGGTGAAGTTTATGAAGGCATGGATCAGCATCTATTATACTGGCGCTCACAAGATGCTGGTTTGACTTGGGATATCACGGATCAGATTATCCCTGGATGTGATAGTACTTATTATGATGGAATGCCAGCAGAAGGATATTCTATTGATGCGAATGGAAGCACAGTGGCTATCGGGATTTTTGATAGCTGGGGAGATATGGCTGTTTTTAAATCCATGGATAATGGAACGACTTGGGAACGGATTGTGGTCAAAGATTTTCCTTTAGATAAATATGTAGCAGACACTGGATACACTTATGATGATTTACAAGAAGATCCAAATGCACCAGATTCTCTATCTATTAATACCAATGATGGAGCAGGAACGGTACTCGTAGATAATAATGGGATGGTCCATGTTTTTTATGGAAATATGTATGTGACCGATCAGAACCTTACCAATGGACTTACGGAATATGTCCCAACCACGAGTGGTATGATGTATTGGAACGAAACCCACGGGCCGGATTCTGTTAGATTGATTGCAGATGTTCAGGATTTTAATGGAAATGATGTACTTGACATTGTAGCTGGAGAATATGGGAATTATGGTACTGG
>CAKZTD010000116.1 GCA_937921595.1 uncultured Saprospiraceae bacterium | reverse complement strand
TATGTCAACGAATTATACGCAACTGTGTTTTCGACAACCTATGATTTCGAATTTATTGGCCTCCGTTATTTTAATATTTTTGGCCCTAAGCAAGATCCTAGTGGAGCATATGCAGCGGTTATTCCTCTATTTATGAAATCTGCTATTGAAAACGACCCACCTTTTATTAATGGAGATGGTTCTTATAGCAGAGATTTTACTTTCGTGGCTAATGCTGTTCAAGCAAATGTACTTGCCCTTTTTACAGAGAATCCAGAAGGAGTAAATCAGATTTATAATATCGCTTGCGGAGAGCGAACAACCTTGATTCAACTCTGGCAATATATCAAAGATATTTCCGGAACGGATGCAGAAGTTCAGCATCGTCCACAAAGAGCAGGAGACATCCCACATAGTTTAGCAGATGTTTCAAAAGCAAAAACGCTTTTAAATTATAACCCGACAGTAACTGTAAAGCAAGGATTAGAGAAAGTATATGAATGGTATAAAAAAAACTTAGTTGATCATAATGTCTCCTAAAGTTTAAGAAAAAAATACAACTGGTTGATTTGGTTAGTCAGTATAAAAACTGAAAGGTCGGATTGATCTAGCTATACAAGAAATTTGCGCAAGTACTTAATTTATTAAAGGGTCAGCTCTAAAAATTTCATAAAGGATTATAACATTCAAACTGTTTTGAGTTTTTTTCAGCCTTAATATGGAGAATCATTTTTTTGCACATGAAACAGCAGTTATTGACGATGGTTGTTCTATCGGTGCAGGATCAAAAATTTGGCATTTCAGTCATATCATGCCCAATGCAATTTTAGGCGAAAAATGTAATATAGGTCAAAACGTAGTGATCTCCCCTGGGGTCGTTTTAGGAAAAAATGTAAAGGTGCAAAATAACGTTTCTATTTATACAGGAGTGACTTGTGATGATGATGTTTTCCTCGGTCCTTCAATGGTTTTTACAAATATTATCAACCCAAGAAGTGCAGTCAATCGGAAGGATCAATATCTAAAAACACATGTTGCTCAAGGTGCATCTATCGGTGCAAATGCTACAATTATCTGTGGGAATGATATTGGAAGTTTTGCAATGATAGGAGCTGGAGCAGTCATTACTAAGCCGGTGCCCCCATTTGGTTTAGTTGTTGGTAATCCTGCCAAACAAATTGGCTGGGTTAGCGAATATGGCCATCGTCTTCATTTTGATGAAGACGGAAAAGCAACTTGTCCCGAAAGCCATGAGATTTACCTTCTACTAGATCATAAGGTTCAAAAAATAAAAGCTTGAAGAATTTTGCACTGATTGGAGCAGCAGGATATGTGGCGCCAAGACATATGAAAGCGATCAAGGAAACCGGTAACAATCTGGTTGCTGCTTTCGATCCTTTTGACTCAGTTGGCATTATCGATAACTATTTTCCAGAGGCAGATTTCTTTACTGAATTTGAACGCTTCGATCGTCATCTGGAAAAACTTCGAAGAAGTGGAACACCGATCGACTACGTCTCTATTTGTTCTCCCAATTATTTACATGATGCACACATTCGATTTGGACTACGCATCGGAGCAAATGTTATCTGTGAAAAACCTTTGGTTTTAAACCCCTGGAATGCTGAAGCTTTACAGGTTTTAGAAACAGAATATCCGGGAACAATTTATAACATCCTTCAACTTAGATTACACCCAAGTGTCATTGCTTTGAAAAACAAAATCGAAACAGGACCAGTAGATAAAGTATACGATGTTAATTTACAATATTGTACTTCTCGCGGAAAATGGTATCAGTATAGTTGGAAAGGTGATCTTCAAAAATCAGGAGGTATCGCGACCAATATAGGTATTCACTTTTTTGATATGTTGCTTTGGATTTTTGGTGGAGTAAAAGAAAATAGGGTAGAAGAACATGGAAAAACAAAAGCAGCAGGTTTTTTAAAATTAGAAAAAGCGAATGTCACTTGGCAGCTTAGTGTAGATTCCAAAAATTTGCCCGAGTCAGTCAAAACAACAGGAGGTAGAACCTTTCGCGCATTAGAAATTGAAGGAGAGGCTTTTGAATTTAGTGGTGGGTTTGATGATCTACACACCCGAAGTTACCAAGGTATCCTTTCAGAAAATGGCTTTAAAATTAAAGATACGCTCAAAGCTATAGAAACAGTATATCACATCAGAAATCATAAAAATGCATAAAACTTTTCTCATTGCAGAAATTGGACAAGCTCACGAAGGAAGCTTAGGTATCTTACATTCTTATATTGATGCAGTCGCTACAACAGGAGTAGATGCGATCAAATTTCAAACGCATATTGCAGAAGCAGAGAGTAGTATCCATGAGCCATTTCGAGTAAAATTTAGCTACGAAGATGACACTCGTTTTGATTACTGGCATAGAATGGGTTTTACTAAAGAGCAATGGATCGGTATCAAAGCACATTGTGATGAAGTAGGATTGGAATTTATGTCTTCTCCTTTTTCGCAAGCGGCGGTTGATCTATTAGAAGAAATCGGAATTAAAAGATATAAGATAGGTTCTGGTGAAGTCACCAATTTTTTAATGCTAGAGAAAATTGCAAAAACAGGGAAGCCTATTATTATTTCATCAGGAATGAGTTCTTTTGAAGAGTTAGATCGCTCCGTAGAATTTATTCAATCTTTTGGAAATGACTTATCAATAGTACAATGTACCACCGCTTATCCGACACCGCATGATCGCTTAGGGTTAAATGTCATTGCAGAGCTCAAACAAAGATATCCATCTGCGAAGATTGGTTTATCTGAACATACCGGAGAAATTTATGCCGGGATCGCAGCTACTGCTCTCGGTGCTGAACTACTAGAATTTCATGCTGTTTTTGATAAAAGAATGTTTGGCCCTGATGCAACTTCCTCTTTAGAAATTGATCAGATTACCGAAATGGTAAAAGGTGTTCGAGCAATCGAAGATTCTCTAAATAATCCGATTGATAAAAACGATTTGACGAATTATCAAGGACTTAAAAAAATATTCGAAAAGACATTAGCGGTCAATAAAGATTTGCCAAAAGGACATCAAATTCAGTTCGATGACCTGGAAGCAAAAAAGCCTGCTAATCTAGGTATTAGTGCCACTAATTTTAAAACAGTAATTGGAAAAGAACTTTCCCGAGACTTAAAGAAATGGGATTTCCTAACCGAAGAAGATTTGACTTCTAACTCATAAACTTTTCAATGAGAAAAATCGCAGTAGTTGTAACCGCCAGACCTTCGTACAGTAGAGTAAAAACTGCTATACGAGCAATTCATGAGCATCCAGATTTGGAGCTTCAACTAGTTGTTGCTGCTTCCGCTCTTTTAGATAGATATGGAACTGCAGTTAAATATATGGAACAAGATGGATTTCCCATTGCAGCCAAAGTTTTTAATGTACTGGAAGGTGAAAACCTTACCGCTCAAGCAAAGACAACCGGTCTCGGTATTCTGGAATTATCATCCGTTTTTGAAAGACTAGCACCTGATGCTGTTGTCACAGTAGCTGACCGTTTTGAAACGATGGCCACCGCAATTGCAGCCAGTTATATGAATATTCCATTGATTCATATTCAAGGTGGAGAAGTGACCGGTAATATTGATGAGAAAGTCAGACATGCGATTACCAAATTATCAGATTTACATCTAGTTGCTTCTGAAAAAGCTAAAGAGCGAGTCATCAAGATGGGAGAAGACCCTAAGCAAGTATTTAATACGGGATGCCCTTCAATTGATCTCGCAGAAGAAGTCATCCAAAGCCCTGCTTTAAATTATGACCCTTTCGAAAAGTACGGTGGAGTTGGAAAAATCAAAAACTGGAAAGATAATTATATCGTCGTTTTACAACATCCTGTTACAACAGAATATTCTGAATCGCGAACCCATATTATGGAAACTTTAGAGGCTGTTCATCGCCTTAATATTCCAACTTTCTGGTTCTGGCCAAATGTAGATGCAGGATCAGATGGGACCTCAAAAGGGATTCGTTCTTTTAGAGAAAATAATGACATTGATCACATTTACTTTTTCAAAAACATGGAAGGCCGAGACTTTCTACGTTTGCTTTATAACTCAAAATGTCTAATTGGAAATTCTTCTGTAGGTATCCGTGAATGTGCTTACTTGGGTGTCCCAGTTGTCAATATTGGCTCTCGCCAAAATGGAAGAGACCGGGGCCGTAATGTAACCGATGTTGATTACAACAGCAAAGCAATCGAAACTGCAATCAGCAATGCTTTGACTCAGGAAAGGTTTAAAGATCTAACCTACGGTGGTGGTAATGCAGGAGAGGTGATGGCAGATACTATCGCAAACTGGGAACTAGAATTTAGAAAAGTACTTCAATATTAAACACCTGAAATTACATATCGCAGAAACTCAGGATTTTTCTCCTAAGGTCATGGCAATGCTAAAAGATCGTTTTGATCTTAGTACTGGCAGTGTAGAGAAAACAAATTTAAAACAGAAACTTCAAGAAGTAGATGTTTTCTGGTTTCGCCTTGGTTATCAGCTTAATGCAGAAGTCATTGATAAAAACACACGTTGTAAATACTTCGTCAGCCCAGTTACAGGCATTGATCATATTGATGAAGAGCTTTGCGAAAAACATGGCATTTCAATTATCTGCCTTCGTGGGGAAAAAGAATTTTTAAAAGAAGTAAGAGCCACCGCAGAACATACGATTCTATTAGCAATGATGCTGATGCGGAATGCGGTACCTGCCGTTCAAGATGTCGAACAAGACAACTGGCGGAGAGATTTATTTAGAGGTTTCGAATTATATAAAAAGAAAGTAGGGATTATTGGTTATGGCCGATTAGGAAAAATAGTAGCAGATTATTGTCATGCTTTAGGTTGCGAAGTAGGTTTTTATGATGTTGAAGAAAAAGAACATCCTGAATATATTCAGGTATATGATAACCTAGAAACCTGTATCGAAGCTAGTGATGTTGTTTCCATTCATGTGCCATACAACAAAAGCACTCATCATCTTTTTGATCAAAAAGTATTATCGACTTTCGATCAAAATAAATGGCTTATCAATACGAGTAGGGGAGGAATTGTAGATGACGTAGCACTCTTGGATCTTTTAAAAAAGGAGAAGCTTGCTGGAGCTGCATTGGATGTGATATATGGTGAACCCAATATTGAAAATAATGCACTCATCCAATTTGCTAAAGAGAATCGCAATTTGATTATCACACCGCATATCGGCGGCTGTACTTATGAGTCGTTTGAAAAAACGGAAGCTTTCATTGGCGATAAATTATTAAAAGCAATAAACTATCAAAAAACCACTTAACATACTCGGTATTATTCCAGCCCGTGGAGGCTCAAAGCGTGTGCCAGGTAAGAACAAAAAACTTCTAGCTGGAAAACCTCTGGTTTCCTATGCTATTGAAGCTGCCTTAGCATCCAAAGAAATCACTCATTGGGTATTGAGTACCGACGATGAAGATATTCTAAAAATTGGTGCAGCTTATGAAGATTTACTTTGTCTGAAAAGACCAGAAGAAATTTCAGGAGACCATGCACCAGCGATTAGTTACATGCATCACGCTATTAAAGTATTGGATATAGGCTTTGATTACACCGTCATCATTCAACCTACTTCTCCGTTTACGACTGGTGCAGATATAGACAACACGATACGTTTGCTTTACGACAGCGAAGCAGATTCTTCTGTATCCGTCATGAAGTTAGACCATGCTATTCATCCTGTCAAAATGAAAACGATGAATGGTATGAAATTAAATCCATTTTTGGAAAAAGAAGATGGACGTATGGCTGCTCATGAATTACCAGAACTTTACGTCCGAAACTGTTCGGTCTATGTTTCTAGTATTGAAAATATTCGACAAGGGAAAATAATCGGAGACCATTGCCTTGGCCTTGTAATGCCTAGAGAAAGATCTATTGATATCAATGACCCTATTGATTTTGAATTTGCAAACTTTATAATCAACAAATATGGAAAGCAAGACGAAAGGTAGTTTTGAAGGCTGGAACGAAGTCTGGAGTTCACAATCGGAACAGGAATTAACCAATCCGATGTATACAGAATCTACTCCAAATACAATTTATCAATTCTGGCAGAAAGGATATGCAAATGACTTATTAGCTTTGATTAAAGGTAAAAACTATCAGTCGTTCTGTGAATTAGGTTCAGGTCGTGGTACCACAACCATGTATCTTGCTAAAGCTGGATATGAGGATTTAACGATGGTAGATTTAGCTCAACAAGGTTTTGAAATTGCTCAGTATAGTTTCAAGAAGCACAAACTTCCTATGCCTAAAATGGTGCTGGAAAACATTGAAAAAACTAGTCTTGGGGATCAAGCTTTTGATTGTATTTATAATATTGGTCTTCTAGAGCATTTCGATGATCCAAGACCAACATTGGCAGAATCTTTTAGACTACTAAAACCAGGAGGTATTATCTATATGCCAATCGTACCAGAGCAGCCTGTTTATAAATCTATTGCCCAACGCTTACTATTTAATCCTCTTGCACTTGCTAAAATTACAGCTAAGAGTATTCTAAAACCAGGCTCCAAGGGAAACAATATCAATAGGACTAATTACCGTAGAGATTTTTATAGCGACATCTGTAAAGACCTTGGTTTTAAAAATGTAAAATGTATTCCTTATAATCCTTACTGGAAAGTAAATGCAGATGGTACTGTAGAAAATAAACTGACGCTACCTATTTACCAATGGTATTATAATACTTTTAAAAGTAAAAAAACTTTGAGTTTTGAGACGAATACAATGTTTGATTTGTGTTTCCTCCTCTACGCTGAGAAATAAATGAAAACTAATATCGCTTATATTATTTCTCATGGCTTTGCTGCTAGAATGGTGATGCAAACAAACCTGCTAGGTTTACTCGTACAAGAAGGTAAAAAAGTAGCTTTGATTGCTCCAGATAAAGAGGATGAGAACCTTAAAAAATATTGTCAAGAAAATGGAGTCGAACTCTTTGAGTTTAATCCTCAATCTGGATTCTGGAATGCAGAATACACTAATGCTCGAAAATATTTTCTGGAAGATATCAAAGCAAATCCCGCACTTTGGGAAAAACACATTTACGCTACAAAATATAACAAAGCTAGAAATCCTTGGCGGCATATTCGCCCGAGGTTATTGATTCTAGTTCATTTTCTAAAGCAATTGTTTCCAGGAATAAAAGAGTGGTATAAAAAAAGAGAAACAAGACAGTTAGAATCTCCTGCTGCTCAACAGCTTTTGGAACAGATTGATCCAGAGGTAATTGTTTCTACTTATCCAGTCAACTTCTCTGAAGCCATGCTTCTAAAAGCAGGTAAGGCCAGAGGAGCAAAAACGATTATTCACTTACTGAGCTGGGATAATATTTCCTGCAAAGGCCATTTCCCTCAATTAGCTGATGAGTATATCGCTTGGGGAAAAATCATGCAAGATGAGTTAATCGAGTACTACCAAATACCGTCCGAAAAAATTCACGTTTGTGGAGTGCCGCATTTTGACCTTCACCTAGAAAGTCGCAATGCTCCAAATCCTGAAGTGCATTTGCAAGGCTTAGGACTTGATCCAAATAGACCTTATTTATTTTTTGGAATGAGTTCTCCAAGATTTGCTCCTAAGGAGATTGATATTGTAGAATGGTTGGTTGCAGAAATTAGAAAAGATACTTTTGGAAAAGACATGCAGCTGGTAGTAAGACCACATCCACAAAATGTGCAGGGTGGTATGGCTGATCAATCTTGGTTACCTAGACTAGAAGCTATACATGGTGATCGGGTAGGAGTAGATTTTCCGGATTTAGTTAAGAGTAAAATGCCTTGGAGCATGCAAGAAAAAGATATGCTTCGGCTATCTCATTTGCTCGCTGGTTGCACCGTTAGTCTCAACTCTGGTAGTACGCTCAGTATTGACGCACTCATGTGCAAACGCCCGGTCATACTCACTTCATTTGATGCTAGTGCTGAACTAAGTTACTGGGAATCTGCCCGACGTTTGGTAGACTATACCCATCTCAAAAAACTAATTGACTTAGGTGGGGTATCAGTTGCTAAAGATTTCACAAGCTGTCAAGATTTACTATTGAAATATATACTCGACGATACTTATAATTTAGAAAATAGAAATACTACAGCTCTAATGCAATGCCATAATTACGACACAAACGGCACCGAACTTTGCGTAGCAGGCTTTAGCAAGATGACTTATGCCAACACCTAATTTCTTGATCATAGGTGAGCGTAGAAGTGGAACGACTTCTATGGCTAGATGGATTCAATGTCATCCTGAAATTTTTCTTCATCCGCAAATGGATATTGGATATTTTGTTGATAAAGAATTAGTAGGAAGTAAGCATTGGAAAAAAGGGAAAGCAGATTATAAAAAATGGAATCAAGAACATTCAAAAGAAGAATATCTGAATTATTTCGAAAATGCAAATAGCCAAATAGCTATTGGTGAAAAAAGTGCAGACTACTTATTTTGGCATCCAAGTCATCAAAGAATTAAGGAATATTTTTCGGATGTAAAATTGATAATTACACTAAGAAACCCCATAGAACGTGCTTGGTCAATGTACTGGAATGAACTGGGAAAAGGCCGAGAGACTTTAAGCTTTGAAGACGCTATTGAACAAGAAGATCAACGAATTGCAGAAAGCGATTATGCGCGAGATCATTTATCTTATAAGACACGTGGTTTTTATGACCAAAGTATTTCCAAATTATTAGAATCTTTTCCTAAGCAACAAATCAAAGTATTTATTTTAGAAGAGGTTCGAAAAAATCCTAAAAAACATTTGGGAGATTTATATAATTTCCTTGGGGTAGACCCACTAAAGGGTTATGATAATATCAAGCAATCGTATAATGCCAATTGGACAGCTATTCCAAAACCATTCTGGAAAAGTAATTCTTTATTAACTGCTTTTGAAGCAGCTTATTTTAAAGGAACCGCATTAATTGCACGGAAGGTTTTGTTTCGAAAAAATCTTTATAAGCGGAGAAAATTTCAGATCAATATGGCTAAGCCATTTCGCTATTCAAAATCCGATGTTCAAATTTCAAAAGCATTTAGAAACCGATTACAAGATATTTATCGTCCACATATTAAAAACCTTGAAAACATACTACACAGAGATTTATCTATATGGTTAGACGATTCATTAAAGGCTTTAAAAAGCGACTCGCTTATTTAGCCTCAAAGGGAGCTTATCATTTTTTAGTAAAAGATTGGAGCGGAGTAAACGACTTAGAAACCTTACAATATTTTTTTTCAACAGAATTCTATTGGTTTCAAATGCGCCCGATGCAACCGAACTTGAAAAAATTTAAACGGGTATTAGTACTTGCTCCGCATCAAGATGATGAAACGATGGGAGCAGGTGGCTTACTACTCAAATTACACAACTTAGGTAGCACCATAAAAGTCATTTATACTACAGATGGTAGACAGGCTAATATTGGAGTCCCATTAGAGGACTCTTTAGAAGTAAGAAATAATGAAGCTATTGCGGCATTAAAATATATTAATGCGGACTTTGAGCAACTAGACATCTCCAATTTCAAAGCAGATATTCAAAGTAGACATATTCAAGAATTGTCCGATAAAATAAATGATTTCAAACCCGATTTAGTCCTAACACCTTGGGTATTAGACATACCAGATTTCCATAGAGTCGTCAATCACATGTTAGTATTAGTTAATCGAATTAAGCCTTTAGAGTTTTTTGAAATCTGGAGTTACCAGGTACACTCGCATTTGTATCCAAACATAGCGATTGATATTTCTAAGCAAATCGATACTAAAATTGAAATGATTAAATGCTTTAAGTCTCAACTAGAAAGTTTTAAGCCTTATGATCATATCATCAAAGGGATGAATGCTTACAACTCCAAATTTATTGAGAAATCATCTTATGTTGAATTATTTTTTGGCTTACCTGCCAAAGATTATGTTGCGTTAGTACAACGTCTGTATAAAAACGCAGGCCCTAATATTTATCGACATAAAAAAGGATTGTCAGAACTAATGCAGACTGTAGAAAAAGAGGTTTCTTAGATCCAGTTTTAATGCTAATAAATCCGCTTAAAAAATATACTTCCTCTCAGAAAACTTTGTTCAACCTTATGATAATTTCTTTAAAAGCAAATCAATTATGAGTAGAATAGACGCAGTACTTACAAGAGTGCCTTTGTTAAATATTTTTAGCTCAAAAAAAATGATTCGGAATAGTATAGT
>CAKZTD010000115.1 GCA_937921595.1 uncultured Saprospiraceae bacterium | reverse complement strand
TTTATAAAAAATATGAATAACAAATCAAAATTTTTTATTCTATAAGTATTAAGATATCTTTGTAAAAAACATCTTTCCATGGATAGATATGCTCAAGTTCTCCTTATAGCCATCCCTGTATTCATTGGCCTGATGCTTATAGAAGCCTTTTACTCTTGGTGGATTGGAAAGTTTTCATTTCGCAGCATGGACACCATTTCCAGCCTGAGTTCAGGTACGACGAATACTTTAAAAAGCGTTTTAAACCTCACTTTGGTAGTTATAAGTTATGGATGGTTAGTAGACAAGGTCGCCTTGTTTGAATTCGAATCGAGCTGGGTAAAATGGATACTAAGTTTTATAGCCATAGATTTTGCAGGTTACTGGAGTCATCGTTTAAACCATAGTATCAATATATTTTGGAACCGACATATTGTCCACCATAGCAGTGAAGAATTCAATTTAGCTTGCGCGTTGAGACAACCCATTTCAACATTAGTAAGTCTCGGTTTTATTTTTCTCTTTCCTGCCGCTTTGCTCGGTTTACCTACAGGCTTAATTGCCGAGATTTCAGCATTGCATTTATTTTTGCAATTCTGGTATCACACCAAACACATTCCGAAACTCGGTTGGCTAGAATACGTCATCGTTACTCCCTCTCAACATCGGGTCCATCATGCGATCAATGATATTTACTTGGATAAAAATTTATCTGCCATCTTCTGTGTTTGGGATCGAATGTTCGGGACTTTCCAAGAAGAGCTGGAAGAAGAACCCTGTGTATATGGTGTAAAAAAAGCAGTCGAAACCTGGAATCCTATTCTAATTAATTGGCAACATATGTGGCGTCTTATTCAAGATGCATGGAGAACTAAAAGTTGGGGTGATAAATTTAAACTTTGGTTTATGCCAACAGGTTGGCGGCCAAATGATGTAAAGAAAAAATATCCAATTGAGTATACTAAGGATCCGTTTCGTCAAGTAAAATATGATACGGAAGGCTCTACCCTATTTCATATTTGGTCTTGGTTCCAATATCTTATGGCTACTTTTTTGATGACACATATGTTGATCTATTTAGCAGATATTGGTTTCCCAAATCTCTTTTTATATGGTGGATTTTTATTCCTTATGATTTATAGTTATTCTTCTTTGATGGATCGAGAAAAAATTGCGCTTATTTTTGAAATATTAAAAGCAGCATTTGGTCTAGGAATAATTTACTCCACAGGAGATTGGTTTTTATTAAATAACTTTATTCCCGGAGGCACCATTTTCTTCGCTTCCTATCTGATCCTTTCTGTATTTGTGGTGGCTTATTTTGTTCAATATGATATCAAAAAAGTACTTGTGAGTGAATGAATTACTGAACAGAGCAATGGGCGAAGAAGCTCATTTCATCTTGTTTCAATTTTCCAATTTAGTAATCAGTATGAATATTACATCCTAAAATCATTCAACACAATAACTTTCAGCATTCTTAGTTTTAACAATATCAAAACATTTAAAACGCTGACCATGATGTCAAAATTTATACTTCTTGTTCTAGCTATTTCCTTCGTTACCATTTCCTCCGCACAAGTTGAAACTTTACATCAAATCGAAATAAAATCCGGTTATCTTTTCGATAAAGAAGATAATCGACTGCAGGTCATTCAAAGTTTAATTGGAGATAATAACAAAATAAATTACCAAGGATTTCAATATTTCGGCATTGGCTATACCCAATCAAAAAAAAAGGTGAGAGCTGGTTTTGAGTTCGATTTTTTTAAATATGAAGAGCGCTCTCCTAGAGAAAAAGAAATTGAGACACCTCCTAATTACAACCGTTCGAAAACTCAAGGTCAGATTTCATTTTTTTATGGTAAATCAATATTCAATTCTAAAAAACTAGATCTTTACATTGCTCCTATTGCTAGCGCAACTTATCGAAAAGAGATATACTATATTAATGATGGGTTTGATCATCCTCTAAGTGTAGAAGACTGGGTATTAGGTATAGGCGGTAAGCTTCAAGGAAATTTAAAAATCACAAAAAAACTTGGGCTCTCAATTGGGACTAAGCTGATATTTTTAGATTACTTTATGAGAAATGACAAAACTGAATTTCGGACTTTTACTTTAGATTTCATCCGAGGAGATGCTGTGCTACAACTAGGCTTAGTTTTTAATTTGTAAAATTTCTAATTGGATTTTAAATAAACCTCTTTAAATTTATAGTTGCCTTTATTCTACTTTCCTCTAATTACGGGCAGACAAAAATATATTGTAACATTCCAATCTATATCAAATCGAAATAGCCTTAAGCATCAAACTTTAATTTACAAAACTAGTCCATTTTTAACACGTCTACATCGTTTGCACAAAGCGATATACGAACAGTACTTATCAGTAAATAGATTATTGAATCTTAGATTGAGCGAATGAGCGAATCAACTCCCAGGATTTTTCTATGTGACGTTCTTCAACGTTCGTTTGTCCGATGACCATGCGCAAAGTATAGATTCCGTTTACCTTGGTGTGGGTCATATATAATTTCCCGGTGGCATTGAGTCGATGCATTAAGTCTTCATTGATTTGATTGATCTCTTCGATGGATTCGATTCCTTTTGGCTTATAGCGAAAACAGACTAGGTTGAAATTTCGATTGGCAAGCATCTCAAAATCTGGTGTTTCAATAATCTGCGTTTCCAACCATTTTGCAAGATCAATATGTTTTTGAATCTTCTGCTTCAATCCGTCAAGACCATAAAAGCGAATTACAAACCATAATTTCAATGCTCGAAAACGACGACCTAAAGGAATTCCCCAATCGCAATAATTATTTACTTGGTCATCAACTTTAGTTTTAAGATATTCCGGAAGAATTTCAAAAGTATTTAAAAGTGCTCTCCGATCTTTTACAAAATAAGCCGTACAATCAAAATTGGTGAACAACCATTTATGAGGATTAAAAACAAAACTATCCGAATCTTCAATTCCTTTGATCGTCCATTGATATTCTGGAAGCAGCAAAGCAGAACCTGCAAAGGCAGCATCTACATGTAGCCAAATATTATGTGCCTTACAAAGGGCAGCAATTGGCTCCAATGGATCAATGGCAGTCGTACCAGTCGTTCCGATTGCAACGACAACACAAAGCGGAATCAATCCATTTGCAATATCATTTTCAAGGGCTATTTTCAAAGCATCAGCCTTCATCGCAAACTGATCATCGACTTCAATTTTCACTAAATTTTTCTTACCAAATCCAGCGATTTTCACCCCTTTTTCAATAGAAGAATGTGTTTGAGAAGAGCAATAAACCCGATAATTTAAAAAGCCTTCAAAACCTTTTTCATTGATCTGATAATTGGAAGCTCTTTCTCTAGCACAAAGAATAGCAGCTAA
>CAKZTD010000114.1 GCA_937921595.1 uncultured Saprospiraceae bacterium | reverse complement strand
TTAATTTTCAATTTAAAAAGAACAAAAATTTTAACAAAACACTAAGACTCAATTACCAAACTTTAAAAACAAAAGAAGTATCTTTGGTAATAAAAGTTGTTCAAAAATGGTTTGGTAACTCATATGCAAGTCATTATTTTTTAGAACAATTCCTTAAAGAAACCAGTGTATACATGCTATTTAAAGACAAAAAGGAAGGTGCTCTAGGAGGCAATTACAAACTCAAAGGTCTCAAGGTTTTCGGATCTAAGGAGAACCTGTATCAGAATGTAAAAAAGTACAGAAAGGTCTTTGATGTGATTGAAAGCAGGTATCTCTATTGTGAACTTTCCTTTTACAA
This sequence comes from uncultured Saprospiraceae bacterium, assembly GCA_937921595.1. GTDB lineage: Bacteria > Bacteroidota > Bacteroidia > Chitinophagales > Saprospiraceae > JAHDHW01. The sequence goes on along the minus strand of CAKZTD010000114.1, from coordinate 5,335 downwards.
TAAGCTTTTCGATGAAATTGATTGGGAAACTAAAGTGAAATTCATTTGCACTCAAAAATCGACGGGTACCAAGGTATGTGAGCTAGAGAAAGATATTGTCGTTGCCAAAGAACAGAATATTATCTACTTACGAGAAGGTTGGGGAACTCCTGATCCAGGTTGGTGGCAGAAAGGTGAATACGAATGGGACGTTTTTATCGATGATGAATTAGTTGGAAAGACTAATTTTTATATCGTCGAAAATGGCCTGGTAACCGAAGACAATAATCCTTATTTCGATATTAAAGAAATTCGCCTTTTTGAAAGTCCAAGAATAGGACAGGATAAAAAAGAACGGGTTTACCTGCATACTTTCTCAGCAAAAAATACGCGCTACCTTAATATGGAAATGCGTTTGCAAAACTTACTTCCAAAAGAAGAATTACTTCCACTCGAATTACAATTCAACTTCTACAATGATTCTGGCCAGCAAAAAGCTTATATGAGCTTTTTTAAAGAATATAAAGACCATGAAGGCCTCATCACGATGGATGCTGGTTATGGTTCGGATACACCAGGTTACTGGTATGCTGATAAATATACGCTGGAAGTTATTTTCATGGATCAAATGATTGCGGTTATTCCTTTTGAAGTAGCCGACAATGAAGAACTCAGTGACGATCCGATTCAATATTTGACTTCTCATGAAAAAGGGGAAGAAGCGGTGATTGTTCAACCAGGTAAATTGAGTTTTGAAGATGCCAAGTCTGAGTTAGATAGTCTCATCGGATTGAATACCGTAAAAGAACAAATTAATGAGCTGGCTACTTATTTGCAATTTTTAAAAGTCAGAAAAGATAAAGGTCTCGAAGACAAACAACCACTTAATCTCCACAGTGTTTTTACGGGGAATCCAGGAACTGGAAAAACAACCGTTGCCAAAACACTCGGTCAAATATACCATAGCCTTGATCTCTTGTCCCATGGAAAGGTAATCGAAGTTGGCCGTGCGGATTTAGTCGGAGAATTTATTGGCCAAACGGCTCCTAAAGTCAAAAAAATCATTGAAAAAGCTAGAGGTGGAATTCTCTTTGTAGATGAAGCTTATGCTTTGACCAACCGAGGAGACGATGGCAAAGACTTCGGCCGTGAAGTGATTGAAGTATTATTAAAAGAATTAGCAGAAAACAATAATGATCTGGCCATCATCTTCGCTGGTTATCCAAAAGAGATGCAGGATTTCATTAATTCAAATCCGGGATTGTACAGTCGCTTACGCAATGTCATTCACTTTCCGGATTATAGCCCAAAGGAATTGATGGATATCGCAGAATACACTGCTCAACGCCGTGGTGTCTTAATCAATGAATCGGCTAAAGAGATGATCCATAAAAAACTGGTCGAGGTTTATAGAAATAGGGATGAGCATTTTGGAAATGCCCGCTATATTAATGGTGTGATCGAAGAAGCTAAACAGAATTTGGCGATTCGTCTGATGCAAACTGGTAATGACCTCAATCTATTAGATTCTGAAGCACTTTCTACTATTGATTTAGAAGATATTGAAAAAGTATTTGCTCAGGGTGCCAATGATTCGATTTCAATTCCGGTTGACGAAGCTTTGTTGGAAGATGCCATTAAACAACTTCGAGAATTAGTCGGCTTAGAAGATTTGAAACGAGAAGTGGACGAGCAAACTAAACTGGTTCGTTATTATCGGGAGATCGGTAAAGATGTCAAAAAGGCGTTTTCTTTGCATACCGTTTTTAAAGGAAATCCAGGAACTGGAAAAACCACAGTTGCCAGATTATTGGTTCAAATTTATAAAGCACTAGGTATTCTAGAAAGAGGTCATTTAGTAGAATGCGATCGAAAAACTTTGGTTGCTGGATTTGTGGGACAAACCGCTATCAAAACCAGCGAGATGATTGACAAAGCCATTGGTGGTGGATTATTCATCGATGAAGCATATGGTCTGACCAAAGGTGGACAAAATGATTTTGGCAGTGAAGCGATCGAAACACTTTTAAAAAGAATGGAAGACCAAAGAGGTGAGTTTATGGTGATTGTTGCCGGTTATCCTGATGAAATGAAAACTTTCCTAGAAGCAAATCCTGGCTTGCTTTCACGTTTTGATAAACAATTTAATTTTACAGATTATTCTGCGCTAGAATTATTGGCGATTGCCAAGATGATGTTTGAAAAAGAAGATCTAAAACTTTCTATAAAAGCAGAGGAACATCTGAATGCCTACATTGAAAAACTCTTGGACAATAAGCATAAGTATTTTGGAAATGCTCGTACTGTCCGCAAAATAATCGAAGAAACCATCCGTCGTCAAAATCTTCGTATGGCTGACATCCCTGCAGCAAAACGTACCCGAGAATTGATTCATAAGATCGAACTAGAGGATATCTCTGGCTTTGTGATTATGGAGGAGGATATTGAGCCTAAGCGTGGGATTGGATTTCGGTAAGCCTATTACATTTACAAAATCACCTTCTTTTAAGTATAAAAAATGCCGAAGGCATTTCTACCTTCGGCATTCGGTTTCATAGATTATTCTTCTACTATATAAAAATGTCTAATTATCTTTTAATTCTTACCAATTGATAAGTACTTTTTCCACCTTGAGTTTGCATTACTAAAGCCAAACCTGGTGTATCACCTGAAAAATAGATGCAGTCATAATTTGGTGGGACAATGAAATTCCCGTTCTGATCAATCACACCACATTTGTTTCCTTTAAAAGCGATCTCCATTCCATTATTAAAAGCATTTACTTTACGATTAGGATTTTTGTATTGAGCACGAATCGCCATATCTCCATTGCGATCCATATAACCCCATTTGTTATTGATACTAACTGGAGTCAAATTATTTGTAAAAGGAGAAGCTTCTGTAAATTTAGGAGAAATAACGATCTTTCCATTTCTGTCCATATATCCCCATTTATCATTTACCATCACTGCAGCTCTTCCATGGTGAAAACTTTGTACATCTGTATATTTTGGTTGAACGATTTCAGATTGAGCTGAGTTCTCAATAATTCCCCAACGGTTTCCGACACAAACGCCAGTATATCCATTGTCAAATCTTTTGATCACATCATATTTTGGAGAGATAATAAACTGACCTCTAACATTGATAAACCCTACTTTATTATTTATGCTCACGGCAGCAAGACCATCTATAAAAGTATATGCTCTTTCAAATTGAGGACGAACAACGATACTTCCATTTTGATCTACATAACCATATTTCTTATTAGAATTAACTACTTTGACTAGACCTGCAGAGCAAGCTTCGTCTTTTACACATTTAAATTCGCTATTAGAAACAAAAGCGATCTGTCCATCTTTTCCAATGTATCCGGTCTGGCCTCTAACGAAACCAACCTGAGCAATACCTTCAGAGAAAGAAGATGCATAGCTGTATCGGGCTGCTATTACTAGCTGACCAGAATGATCGATAAAACCATATTTGCTTCCAATCTTAATGGATGCTAAGCCTTCTGAAAAATCATTTGCGTGATGAAATTTAGGTTGAATAACCCATTGACCATTTTCATTCATAAACCCCCATTTGTCTCCGCTCTTTACTCTTAACATGCCTTCGGAAAACTGAGCTACATCATAACCAAAGTCAATTTGGTCAGCGAGTACCTCCATATTTTGAGCGTACGTAGAAAATGAAGTAAGTGTAACAATTGCAATAATGAGACTTCTAAAAATCATAGTGAGCAAGTTCTTAAAGGGTTTCGAGTGTAATATAAGTAGAGCCCTTCCCTGTGTCTTCACAGGAAACAATATATTACGTGGGATTACAATTTGATACGAAAGTCTAAAAAACGACTAGCGTTTGGAATCTAGTATTCCAAAAGTGTTAAGACCGAAACTTCATTAAAAATAATGCTATGGGATGGATGGTTAAATACTTAAGATTTTAGAGTGCTTAATCCTCATAAGAAGACTTGTCATCTTCACAGGATATTATAAAAATATCTAATGCTTAAGTTTTTGTTTTCCAGCGGTTCTGGGTGTTATGATGGGAAATATCTTTTAAATATTCCTCCTCTCTCTTTGTTCACACCAAAGCTAATAAAACTATTTTAAAGTTCCACTATAAATATTAAAAAAAAATCTATAGTATAGAAAAATGTAACGAGTCTAAATTTTTTATTGTTTCAAAAAATATTCCTTTTTCAAAACTAAATAAAATAAAATATTTGACCACGCAGGTGCAATGTTGTTTACCCTGTCACTTTTACAAAAATTAAACAAAAAAAACCTGATCGATTTTTCAAAATCAATCAGGTTTGAGAGGTATTAATATAATCCCAAAGAATTTAATATTAACCTGAGCATAAACGGTATTAGGTGTTCAGCATTAAGAGTGTCCGAATACCTAAACTCTTTTTTCTTAGCTTATTTTTTTAACTAATAAATACCTTAAGCCCTAATTCGCATTAGAAATTCAAAATTTTTATTCTTTATCCTCCGCTCCTTTCTTCACAAAATCCAAGGAGACACTATTAATACAATATCGCAAACCCGTTGGCTTTGGGCCATCATCAAATACATGTCCAAGATGTCCATCACATCTTCCGCAAAGCACCTCTACCCTTCTCATACCATGACTAGTATCTGCATCTTCCAAAACATTAGCAGATCCTACAGGCTCCCAAAATGATGGCCATCCAGTTCCTGACTTAAATTTAGTCCCTGATTCAAATAAAGGCAAGTCACACCCAGCACATACATAAGTACCTTCTTCCTTATTCGATAACAGGTCTCCTGTAAAAGATCGCTCTGTACCTTTCTGTCTAAGAATATAAAACTCCTCTTCGGTAAGCTCTGCTTTCCATTCCGCTTCGCTTTTCATAATTTTAGGAATACTATCTAATGAAATAGATGAAGCAACTTTTACACTTGAATAAGCTTCTCCCTTTTCTTTCGAAACTACCTGTTGCTGCGTCTGATTGCAAGCAAAGGAAAATATCAGTGATAAAATAATTAATACTCTCATGTGATTTTATTTTTTTTTAATTTTTAAGTTTTATATGAATCCGGTTTAAAAGGTATTAACATAATTCTTAAGCGCTTAGTTTTAACCCAAAGGTAAACGGTATTAGGTGTTCGGCATTAGGAGAGCCCGAAAACCGAATACCTTATGCCATTTTTTCCTAGATTAGACTACACTCTATTATTAATTCACCCATTTCTAAATTGATCTCCGACTTCTTTTAGCGCTTCCGTTGCTTCGGACTATTCCACTCTTCCTTCTCTGCAAATTCTACGATACTTTTCAATGATCGAACAATAGCCATAAATACCAAATATCCAAAAGTCAGTAT
>CAKZTD010000113.1 GCA_937921595.1 uncultured Saprospiraceae bacterium | reverse complement strand
ATCTTTTTTCACATCAGTAGGGTAGAGGAGTATTTTTGTAAGTCTAGCGAATTGGATCAACACGAGCGAATGCATTCGAAACATCAGTTATTGGTTCGATATCAATTGCATCAGATTCCAGTAGTTGATCATTTGGTTTTTGCTTTTGCGAAAGCGATTGGTCTTGATGTCGAATCTCAACCAACAAGGTTTCGGATGACTCATGATATTGATTTTATTGAAAAGAAGAATGGATTGCTTGGTCAGTTGAGAACAGTCGCAGCGGCGGTTTTAAAAATGCGAGATTTGCAAAGAGCGAAGCGAGTGTTAGAGGATAAAGCAAAAAATCCTTTTGATACTTTTGACTGGTTGATGTTGAAAAATGTGAAGATGGAGAAAGTGATTTACTTTTTGATGGGAGGCACTTCAAAATATGATTCGCATTATGAGTTGAATGATCCGACGACTCAAAAGGCTTTTCGATTGGCTAAGAAACGAGGATATAAAATAGGCATTCATCCGAGTTATAACACTTGGAAAGATCCAGAAATGATGGCCCAAGAAAAAATAAAATTAGAAAAAGCAATCGGATCAGAAATAGATATCAGCCGTCAACATTATTTGCGATTTTCATTTAAGGAGACTCCAGCAATTTTAGAAAAATTAGGCATCAAGGAGGATTCGACGATTGGGTATGGCGACCGAATTGGTTTCCGATGTGGTACCGGGTTTCCTTATTATTTATATGATTTTAAAAATGAAAAAGCGCATTCCTTTTTGGAAGTGCCTTTGGTTTTTATGGAATCTGCCTTATTGGAAGAGACCAGTTTTAATGCTGAAACCTTAGAAAAATTATGGAAAGATTTTCTATCAAAAAATTCAGAAAACACCATGGTCACTTTTAATTTCCACAACAGCCGATTCTATGACGCCGCATTGAGTGGCATCAGATTAAAGGAATTATATTTGGAAACGTTTATTGACTAAGCTAATCCTCCACCTCACTCAAATTCACCAAATACCCCATCGTAAAACCAAAACCTCGATTATAGTTTGCTTTATCCCTTCCTCCTCTTTCATTGAGGTTGGTCAATCCAAATTGAGCCCTGGCCTCAAAAAAAAGCTCCCCAGGATCTACGGGGACAGAAAATCCGACACCGAGGGAAGCACTCACTTCGAAACGGTTATAAAGTAAATCGTCAAGTTCTGCAGGCTGTCTCATTCGATCAGTATTGCCGAGGGCGGTTACCCGAGCAACATTAAATGCGCCTGCAGCATAAGAGAAAGTTGGCCCGACGGTAGCGAACATTCTAACTTCTTCGGGATCACCAAATTTGTATTTTAACAAAATAGGAACTTCCAGATAGTTGACTACGAATTTAGTTTTTGATTTGTAGATTACAGGAACTTGTGATTGAGTAAAAGTATCTATAGAACTTACCCTAAAACCTTTTTGAATAAATAGAAATTCCGTTTGGATCGCTATATTTTCATTAATCGTAATTTCGGCTAATCCTCCTATTTGTAAACCCAATATACGTTTGAGATCCGCATTAATTTCACTGGAATCTCCATTGTTGGAAAAAGTACCGAGGTTGACACCGGCCTTTGCACCTATGGTAGTTTGCGCAGATAGCAACAAGCTACAGGAGGATAGAATTAAGAGTAAAAAATATTTATATTGTATCTTCATGATGAATTTTTTATTAGGATAGGTAAAAGTAATATAAGAAATCTAAGTGTCCTCCATTTTTTTCAACTATTGTTCAAAAAAGTCGGCAAAGCTTAACGATGATTTTTTAAATGATGTAGCTCTACGCTTTTGTTTTTGAAGGAAGGTTGAAACATGAGAGATTAAATGACGGTATAAAATTAACCTTAATTGTAAGACACTCAAAAAACCAATATGAATAACGATGATAAACTTCATATCTATGAAGCGCCGGATGCCTTTGAAATAACCTTAAAATGGTATTCTCCAATCGCTTGGTTTCTGCTTTTCTTTTCTGCCGTTTGGTGTGGATTTCTTTTCGTTTTTTATGGAATGCTGGCAAGCTCCGGAGGGACTCCTTTATTCGCCTACCTTTTTCCTTTATTGCATGTTGCTGCTGGAATTGGGATATCTTATTATACGGCTTGCCTTTTTTTTAATAAAACTTTTGTGGATGTAGTCGATGATCATTTGATGGTACATCATGATCCTATTCCTTGGTGGAAAGGGAATGTTTCGATTCCGATTACTTTGATCGATCAACTATATGTAAAAGAATCAATCAATAGAGGAAAAAATGGTACAAGTACGACTTATAGTTTGAGAGCTAAATTAAAAAATGGACAGGATAAAGATTTATTGAATGTCGGGACGATTACCAGCGAGCAGTTGCAGAAGATTGAAACGAGACTGGAAGATTTTTTAGGTATTCAAGATACTCCGGTTAAAGGAGAATATGGAGTTGGAAGTAAATGGGATTCGTCAAGAGTAAATAGGAAAGTAAGAGGAAAGATACCGGAGCGAAGAAAGCAACGCCGTGGTTTTTTTGATGGATCTTTGGAAACTATTTATTTGTCAAATTCTGGAGATGCCATTAATATGAATGCTGAATCTCATCAGATTTTGAGTGATACACAGTATGATTGGAACGATGGAAACTCTGATAGACTATTCCAATTATTGGCGAAGGATAGAAAAGAGCAATTAGTTTTTATTTCTCAAAATCGCGCTTTGTTGGAAGCTTTTAAAGAAAATCAAATTCCTTTGTCAAAGGTTTATAGTCTTGGATTTAAATCTACCAATCCTTCTTCTAGTTTGGAATTTAATGGAATTCAATATACCCTTGAGCACCATAGCAAAGGAATGAAATTTGTCTCTGGACTTTCTGAACCAATTGAAGTTGAACAATGGAAATATGTTTCTTCGAATGGAAAACAGATGCTTAGAATTATTGGCAATCAAGGGTCAATGACTTACTATTTAGGTGAGGTCGTAGATGAAAATAATTTTGAAAAAGGGTTAGATTTAAACAAAGGCAATAGACCGATTATTGAAAATAGATCTGACTCTTGGGAAGATGGAGATTTTGTTTAAAAAAGTTGAAAATTGGTATTCCTGCTTACACGAAGATTAGACCAAACCTTTCCAAGTATTTTAACGTATGTAATAATAGAATCGATGCGGTAATATTTTGCAATGATCGTTTTTTTTCAATATATATTTGAACGCTAAACTCCAAAGCAATGAAAAAACTAATACTATCTTTCTTATTAGTAAGCCTCACCACTAATATTCTTTTTGCAACTCACAACCAAGCAGGCGAAATTATTTTTAAACAGATCAATGGCCTAACGATTGAAGCTTCAATAATTACTTATACGAAGTTGAGTAGTGTTGCCGCAGATAGAGATTCACTGAATATTTGTTGGGGGAATGGAAACTGTGAAACTATTGGACGAACAAACGGAAACGGTAATGGCGTTCCAATCGGCCAAGACACGAAAAAAAATATTTATGTGGCGACACATACTTATTCTGGGGGTGGAAACTATGTAATCTCGATGACTGATCCTAACCGTAACGGAGGCATAATAAATGTTGACTGGCCAAACTCCGAAAACACTCCTTTTATTTTAGAAACCGCATTCACTTTTCCAAATCCGATTTTGACAGGACCTAATAATTCTCCGATTTTATTACAACCTCCAATCGATATTGCTTTTACAGGCGAGCCATTTTTGCATACGCCTAATGCTTTTGATATTGATGGAGATAGCATTGCTTACGAATTAGTAACTCCTCTTGGCGTGTTTTCGTATGGAGAGCTTACTGAAGTTGCGCCTGGACCAGACAACAATTTGACAATGAATGAAGAGACTGGGCTTTTAGTTTGGGATTCACCGCAAGCAATGGGAACCTATACCATTGCTTATAAAGTAAAGTCATATAGAAATGGCGGTCTCATCGATTATATCATCCGAGATATGCAAATCGAAGTAGAGGAAGGACCTGGATTCGCTCCTGAAATTGTAATGGAAAATGTAACCGGAAACGAAGAAATTATTCTAGTTGATTTAGGGGATACTGTCACGATGAATATCACAGTTAGTGATCCAGATCCAAATCAACAATTAGAGATTTCAGCAACTTGTGGTTTGTTCGATTATTTTAATAGCAATGCATTTTTCTCTGCTTCAGCAAGTGGAAATACTGGTTCAGGAACATTCACTTGGGTCGTTCAGGAAGAGCACCTTCGCAAAGAACCTTATCAATTGGTTTTTAAAGTAGAGGACAATACAGATACTCATTTTAAAAGTAGCTTGGCGGTTATCCGCTACCAAACTAGTACAACTACAGATGTTGAGGAACTTACGCTCGTTTCGGAGCCAATGCTATTTCCTAATCCAGTACATGAAGATTACTTAAACTTTTACTTTAAAGAAGGTTTTGTTAACTATAAGTCTTACAAGGTTTTAAATCTTTTGGGTCAAGAAGTAAAACAGGGTGTTATTGAGGCTGATCTTACTGAGGTTTCAACGAAAGGTTTGCCAAAAGGAACATATCTTTTCAGGATCGATGATGGAATATCGCCGATTGTGATGACGTTTATCGTATTGTAATCGTTGAAAAATACTTGTTGAATTACTTTTCAGAAAAGAAAATCAATATGTACTTATCTGACTAATGTGGTTCATAGATTATAATGTTCGAGCCACATTAATTATATAAGGAGAACCTTTATTTGCGTATTACTTTATAAAGACCTCCAGATTCTAAACTTCAAAATCCGTTATTTTGATTTTGTAAAACTTATATTTGCTCCTAAAGTATTTACAATGAAAAACGGAATTAAAATCTCCTCAGGAGCAGACTATATCGAATCGCTTAGGAACCGAAATCTAAAAGTTTACCTCTTCGGTGAATTAGTAGAAGAGCCAGTAGATCATCCAATGATTCGTCCTTCAATAAATGCTTTGGCGAAGACCTATGATTTAGCCAACGAAGCTCCAGAATTGGCTTCTGTAATTTCTCCGTTCACAGGAGAAAGAGTCAGTCGGTTTTTACATGTTTGTACCAATGTAGAAGATCTTGTTTTACAAAATAAGATGCAACGTAAACTCGGCCAGATGACAGGGACTTGTTTTCAAAGATGTGTTGGAATGGATGCTTTTAATGCACTCTATTCGGTGACTTTTGAAATGGACGAAAAACATGAAACGCATTATCATGAACGGATGAAATCTTTTTTAACCAAGATGCATCAAAATAATTATGTGATAGGTGGAGCGATGACGGATGTAAAAGGAGACCGTAGTTTGGCACCTCATCAGCAAGTTGATCCAGATCTTTTTGTACACGTTACAAAACGAACAGAAGAGGGCGTTTATATTTCAGGAGCGAAGGCGCATCAGACCGGTTGCATCAATTCGCATTGGATGGTAGTGATGCCGACGATGAGACTTGGAGAAAATGATAAAGATTTTGCGATTGTTGGAGCAGTGCCTGTTGAGGCTGAAGGAATCACTTATATTTATGGTCGTCAATCTTGCGACACTCGGAGTATGGAAGGAGGAAGTATCGATGTTGGAAATGTGAAATATGGAGGACAGGAAGCGATGGTGATTTTTGAAAATGTATTTATTCCGAATGAGTATATTTTTATGAATGGAGAATTTGATTTTGCAGCTATGTTGGTCGAACGATTTACAACTTACCATCGACGAAGCTATGTTTGCAAAAGTGGAGTAGGGGATGTACTGATCGGAGCAGCAGCCAATATTGTGGAGATGAATGGTATTCCGAAAGCCAGCCACATCAAAGATAAATTGGTAGAAATGACTCACCTTAATGAGACCATTTACGGAACAGGAATCGCCGCGTCTTATCAAGGCTATGCTACAAAATCAGGTGCTTATATCTGCGATGAAATGCTTGCAAATGTTTGCAAACATCATGTAACGAAAATGCCTTATGATATTGGACGATTGGCTCAAGATTTGGCGGGAGGGCTCGTAGCGACTTTACCTTCCGAGCAAGATTTAAATCACCCAGAAATTGGAAAGCTTTTAAGAAAATACCTTCAAGCTAAAGATGGTGTGGCTACAGAAGATCGAATGCGTATGCTTCGACTTATTGAAAATATGACTTTGGGTCGAAACGCGGTTGGATATTTAACGGAGAGTATGCATGGTGCTGGTTCTCCGCAAGCGCAGCGGATTCAGATTGGAAGGACGATGCAGTTGGAGTATAAAAAACGATTGGCTTTGGTTTTGGCAGGAATTGAAATGGAGAATGATAAAACATCGATCACTGAGGAATTAGGAACTTATTTTAGTCGAGTTTTCAATTTAGATATTTAAAAAGTAATACTCAAAAGTTCTCGAGTAATCTCTTCCCATTCCTCCTCTAAGGAAAGTTCAGGTCGAGTACGTCCCGCTTGTCGATACCAATAATCTGCATTCCAATTGTCACCTTCCTTTCGATGAAGATAAGCATGGACCCAGTCCCCTTCAGGGGTGCCATACCCATCTGCTATATCATGTGCAGCATGCCAATCTCCTTTGCTATCATACCAAAGTGATCGGAGTAAATCCGATAATTCTGAAGGAGGATATTCTTCCGAAAGAGAATTATTAAACTGTTCTAATGTCATTTTAATTTTTGACTTTTATACCATATTCTTAATGTCCGTAATAATATCCGTACATCTGGAAAAAGAAAAGACCGATTCCGGCAAAGATCAAAAACCAATTAACTGATTTATAAAAAACTTGATAACTCTTCCATTTTTTCCATTTTGAAATGATGAAAACGATTGGAATTAAGGCTAAAACTTGGCCTAGTTCTACACCAATATTAAAGCTAATTATCTTCAATAAAAATTGACCTTGTCCGAGGTCGAAAGATTGGAGTCGTGTAGATAATCCAAATCCATGAATTAACCCGAAAACAAAAACCATGAAAAGTAAATTGGGAGAGGTTGTTTTGAAAAAGTATTTGAACCCATCTAGATTTTCAAACCCTTTGTATAAAACACTTAAAGCGATGACAGCATCTATTAGATGTTCATCAGCTTTGATTCCTAGGTAGGTGGCACCTATTAGGGTAATACTATGGCCAATAGTAAACACCGTAATAAACCTAACGATGTCCTTGAAGTTTTTAAGATAAAAAATAACACCAGCTAAAAATAATAAATGATCGTAACCAGTGAGCATGTGTTTTGCTCCGACAAAAATATAAGCTAGTAGACCACCATTACTTAGTACCTCCTGATCAGACTGGCTGACACCGTGTGCTAAAAGTAAAAGAGGGGCAAGCAGTAAAGCTAAAAATGTAAATAATTTTAATTGTGATTGTTTCATTATAATAATTCAATCAGTTTAGATGTTTAATTCAGTTTTTTATTTAATGACTTTCTTCGAGTAAACTTAAAATAATTGATTCAATATGTTTACCTAATTTTGCAATAGTCGGATAATCAAAGATATCTTTAACCGGAATATCTAATTCGAAAGCATCATTAATACGAGCAGTTAATCTAATTGCCGAGAGAGAAGTTCCGCCAAGGTCTAAAAACATATAATGGATTCCAGCCTTAGGAATACTCAAAACTTCTGACCACATTTCACATAACATTTCCTCGATTTGATTACTAGGGGCAACATAAGGAGTGTCTGTTTCTATTTGATAAGTATCCGTTTTATTCAGTAAAGCTTGAACATCTACTTTCCCATTTGTGGTTAACGGTAGTTTGTTTAAATGCTTGAACTGAGTAGGGATCATAAAAGCAGGTAGAGAATCGCTTAATAAATTTTTCAAGCTAGTTGTCGATTGCTTTTCACCAGTATAATAAGCAATTAAAGATTCTTGAGCACTAACAACTTCACCTTCTCGTTCGTAACCAATTTCATCCATAATTTTGAAGATTTCTTTTTCATCGAGCTCTTCATTGATTTCATCTAAGGCAGCATCTCTTTGCTTGTGTCCTAGCCTAACATCCCAACTATATGGAAATGCATAATTACTAAAACCTCTTTCTTTTTTATGAACATAAATACCGACTTGATTAATTAAACAATTAGTAGATCGTCCAGTATCTGTTGGTCTAATCCAAGGTAATTTATTATCCAGATAGTGCATCATTTCATCCATACTCACATCACTATAGCGATAAAAATCTAAGAATTGTACTTTTTCAAAGACTTGATCGTCTTCAAACATGGAAACATCTAAAAACTTAGATACGGCATCATCTACCCGGTGATAAGCTTTTCTAGCATTGAGGATGATGTCATCGATACGTTCGATATCTACGTCCTCTTTCCAAAATAATTCTTCGGTAAGTCTTGTTTCAAAAAACTGACCTCTCGATAAACCAGTAACGATGTATGGAATGTTTTTCTCAAGAGCAATTTTAGTACTCAAAGTATAGAGGACTTTAAAACACCCATTGCAGACATTGCTAAATTTTTTCAAACTATCTACGAAGATTTCATTCATCGCTGCGGTCTCTCCAAATATATGATCTACACCTAGTGCAGTCGTTACTCTTGTGATATTATCCTTTGCTTGTTCCGAAATATAACCGTTGTCTAATGTAAAAGCGAGCACTTTTAAACCCATATCTCCTAACTGTCCGAGTGCATAGGAACTATCTTTTCCACCACTTAGCAACATCATACAGTCGTAAGGGCGTTGCTCTTTGTTTTCTACAGCATCAAATTCAAGCTTTAAATCTTCTCTAGTTTTAAAATATTTGCTTGCCTTCTTTTGATAACTTTCAAAAGAGTTACATAAATTACAGGCTCCGACTTCATCAAAAGTAGAATCGGGATAGTTAGAAGGAAGTCCGCAATTCGTACAGTAATCGAGGCCTTCATGATCATTTACTAATTTGGATTTTTGATGAATGATCGTGCAAGTATCAATAGTATTGATTTTTGCTAAAGCTACTTCGATCTCTCCGAGTTCGATTCTGATTCCACCAATCTTAACCTGATTATCTTTTCTACCTAGATATTCCAATTCTCCAGATTTATTGATCCGGACAAAATCGCCTGTTCTGTACATTTTGCGATCGGTGTCTGAGAAAAGATCGATAAAACGTTCAGCTGTTAAATTTTCTTGATTAAAATATCCGTTCGCTAAACTTCTTCCAGCAAGGTATAACTCACCAGTTACTCCTTGAGGTACTGGATTTAAATGTTGATCTAAAATATAGACCTGAGTATTAGGAATTGGTTTTCCAATTGGAATATTTTTTCTATCGAAATCATTCTCTTCGAGTTGATATACGACACAGCCAACACTTGCTTCAGTTGGCCCATATTCATTATAAATATTGAGATTTTTATTAAATGCTTTATAAATAGATTTTGCCAGATTTGGTTTGAACGCCTCTCCTCCAACAATCATAGTACTGACCATAGACTTACTTAAATCCATGTTTTTGATAAGCTCAAGATGAGAAGGAGTGAGTTTTAAAACATCGACCTTGTTTTCTTTGATCACATCAAGAATTGATAAATCGGTTGATGAAGGAGCGTCCTTATAAATTCTAATAGTACCGGAAGAAACTAAAGGCACAAGAATAGAAGTTATCGTCAGATCAAAACCGATCATGGTAAATAAAGGAAAAACAGGATGGTCGACCTTGACATATTCTTTCTTAGCAAATTGAATATAATTATTAATTGCCGCATTTGAAATCATAACTCCTTTTGGCTTTCCAGTTGATCCAGAGGTGTACATGATATAAGCAAGATCATTTCCTTGAATATCTAGGTTTAATTCATCACTATTATTCGCTTCAATTTCATTCCAGTTTTCATCAAGAAGGGTAGTGTCAATCGTTATTTTATCTAGCGAATTCGAAAGCTCTTTATTAGTTAGTAAATGTTTTGCCGCTGAATCCTGAAGCATATAATTTATCCGTTCTTTGGGATAATTCGCAGCGATTGGAATGAATGCTGCACCTGCTTTTAGGACTCCTAATATAGCTATTACCAAATCAAAGGAGCGTTCTAAATAAACAGCAACTCTATCTCCTGAACTGATTCCAGAAGTTTTAAGATAGTGGGCAAGTTGATTAGATTTTGCGTCTAAATCGGCATAAGTCAATGTTTGATCTTGCATGCTACAAGCATCAATATTTGGAAAATTAGCTGCTTGTTGTGTAAACAAACGAACTATGTTTTCGGCACTATTTGAATCATCGAAATTTTGATTAAAATCAGAATTGAATTTTTGATATTCTTGATTAGTGATAACTTTAGGTGCAAGAATTTGTGTTTCACGATTCTCAATAAAAGCATCCAACAGATTTAAAAAATGCTGAGGAACCAAAGCTCTGGTTTGTGCTTCAAAAATGTCTTCATTTAAATCAAAATGTAATTGGATCGTTCCTGATGCATCAAAGTCATAAACTTGAAGTCTAAGATGGTGCCTCGGGTCGACATGGCCAGTATGTACCCATTCGGATTTGACAGGCAGATTTTCAAATTCAGAAAAAGAAGCATTAATATAATTTAATACAACATTGAATGATCGACTCAATGCAGGTTGGGACGCTCCGGGTTGCGCATTTTTCAGTAATCCATTTGTTGCTATTTGTACCTTTTTGATTAAAGATAAAAAACTATCCTCGGGGCTAACCTGAGCTAATAAAGGATAAACTTCTATGAAAACACCTGCAGTGTTTTTAAATATTTGAGTCGGACGATTGTGAGCAGGCGTTCCAATGCTAAGTGATTCCTGACCGCTAATCCGATAGAGATAAGTGAATAATAAACTAGAAAAAATATTGAAAAGAGAAAGGTGCATAGTCCAAGATCTAATTCCTTTTTCCATTGCAATCTCTCGAAGTTTTTCAGATCGTTCTAGTCCGATATCCAAAGAGATTCTTTGTGCTCTAGTCGTTGTAGACTGTTGGTCAAAACCATAGAGTCGGGGAGGGAGCGGCAACTGTTTTAATTGATCGGCCCAGTATTGTTTTATTGGCGAGCTTTCAAGTTCTAAACGATTTTGTTTTTCAAAAAAGACATAATCTTTAAACGATGGATATAGTAATTGATCAACGGTTTCTCCTTTGATTAATTGCTGGTATATTTTAATTAAATTATTGTATAAAACTGAAACAGCCCAAGCATCGGTAATAAGATGATGTTGGTTGAGATAGAAGACATACCGTTGTTCTGAAAATTTAATAAGTACAGCCTCATAAAGTTGGACCTTCGTATCAAATATTTTTAAAACACTTTTATTAAGCCAATTGTCATAAACTTGATCATTATCTGCTTGATCAGATAAGTCTAACAAGTCAAGATTCACGGACACTGATGGAAGCATTTTTTGAAAAGGAATACCGTCTTTTTCTTCAAAGACAATTCTAAGTGTATCGCTTTTTTGGACTAATAACTGGAAAGCCTCTTTGAATTTTGCAACATCAATTGCGGTCGAAAATTCAAAAGTTAGAGCCATGTTATATAGTGGTGAAACTTGATCTATTTTTTGACCAGTCCAAAATAATAACTGACTATGTGTTAAATCTATCAACTCTTTTTCTTGAGACACTTGTTCAATACCGTTTTTCATCTAGGCTTGTTTTCTTTGCTCCAAATAATTTTCTATATAACTTATTGTCATAAAATTTTCAATAACCATATCCTGAGGAGGAACAGTTAAGTTGAATTCTTGTTCAATAAATGCAATAAGTTTTACCATACCCATTGAATCCACTAAGCCACTTCCTAAAAGATCATCTTCTGATGTAAGTTCAATGTCTGAGCTCGATAGTAAGTGCTCTTGGATATATTTGATTAAAATTTCGTTCATTGTTATGTTAAATTAATGCTTTGTTTTTGAAGTAATTTATGATTGACTTTACCTGCTGAGGTCCTTGGGATTTCATCAAGAAAAAAAAGTTGACCAGGGATTGCGTACCAAGGAAGGAAATTGCTAAGGTGATTTCGGATTTCCTTTTCTTCCAGTTTATGCTGATCTTTTAAAACAATAGCAGCACCAATAAGTTGACCGTATTCTTCATCTTTTACAGGAAAAACTCCAACACTTTGAATGGCAGCGTGTCTTAAAAGCGCAGTTTCGATCTCGTCTAATTCAACTCTATATCCACGAGTTTTAATCTGTCGATCTTTCCGTCCCATGAAAAGCAAATTCCTGTTTTCGTCTTGCCTTACCAAGTCTCCGGTTCTATAAAATATTTTTTCGATTGGGCTTTCAGCCGAAGCTTCCATTTTGTAAAACCCTTTTTGACTTAAAGCCTTTTGTTTCCAATAACCTTGCATCATTGTCGCGGACCGAATCAATAACTCTCCTTGTTCTCCTTGCTTTACTATTTGATCTTCTTGGTCAAGAATAAGCATTTCAGTATTATCCCAGATAGCACCAAGAGGAATGGATTGAGTTTCGTCAAAATTTTTCGGGATCGTATAGAAAGTACATTGATTAACTTCGGCAGGCCCATAAACATTACTGAATTGTGCTTGTGACCAAAGTCCCATCAGCTGCTTAAGGTGCTTTGGAGGAAAAGGTTCTCCTCCATATAATACCCATCGCAGAGAAGTCATATTTTTCTCTTCGAGCAGTCCTTTATGTAAAAGTTGAGTAAGAGCAAGGGGAACAGAATACCATATACTTAGTTGTTCTTTTTCAATAAGTTGAGAAAGGCTAGCGGGCATTTTGGTATGTGCTTCAGAGACGATGACTGTTGTTGCGGAAGCTAGAGGAGTCGTAAAATAACCAAAGGTGGAAATGTCAAAATGAAGAGGGGAGTGGTTACCTACTCGATCATTTGGATTAACATTATAAAGTGCTTTGGATAGTTTTGCATAACTCAAGCCACTATAGTGGGTATGCATGATTCCTTTCGGTTGTCCTGTGGTACCGGAAGTGTACATGATATAAGCCAGATCCTTTTCAAGTATATTTATGTTCGGATCTTCCTTACTTTGATTTTCAAAAACGGTTGTCCAGGAATAGGACTCAACAGGCCAATTATCTTCAATACCAATAATATTTTTTAAAGAAAGAGGGTCTGCTAGAACGGACTTTAATGTTCTTTTTTGAGCCGAATTTGTAATCAGGCATTTAATATCACAATCATTGATCAGGAAATGAGTTCGACTTAAAGGAGCTTGAGGGTCAAGCGGAACGAATACTGCTCCTGCATTTGAAATACCATATAATGCAATTGCAGTCTCAAGAGACCGTCCCATAAAAATACCAATCCGGTCACCTTTCTTAATTCCTAAACTAATCAATAGATTAGCCAACTGGTTCATCTTAATCGAAAGTTCGCCATAGGTAATTGCAGTGTTTCCATATCGGAAAGCATCTTTGTCGGGGTATAATTTAGCGGACTGCTTTATTATTTGAGGTAAAGTAAAAATCATAGTATGTCCAGAAAAATGTGGGTTTTTTCAAATATAGGATATTAAATTAGTAAGAAAGAATAGAGATACTAAAATGGGTCTAAATTTTCTTAAAAAAACAAAACATGTCGCCTCCTTTAAATTATAAACCTAATAGTTGAGCAACGATATTACGTTGGATGTCAGAAGTTCCAGCATAAAGCAGTCCTCCAACTGCATCTCGCATATCTCGTTCTACTTCATATTCTGTCAAATAAGCACGACCACCTAAATTACGCATTGCATCAAGGCTAGATTCTGCAAAGCTTTCGCTTAATTGTAACTTCAATAAAGCAGCATCCAACATTGCTGATTTACCAGATTGTTTGGCCCA
>CAKZTD010000112.1 GCA_937921595.1 uncultured Saprospiraceae bacterium | reverse complement strand
GAAACTTTGACACTTTCAAATAGTTCTGGAGACATCATCGATCAGGTAAGTTATAGCGGTCAAAGCAATGATGAAGCGACAGGTCGTTTGCCAAATGGGACAGGAATTATGCAGCCTGTAAGCCCAACACCAGGAGCTTCTAATGTTCCTTTCACTTCAATGGAAGAATTAATTTTTCCAGATTTTAAAATCGCTCCGAATCCTTTTTCTGAAATATTGAGCATCCGTTCCGAAATAGAAATTATTGAAATTCGATTGTTTAATCTTTTAGGACAAGAGGTTTTTAGTTCTAAAGAATTAGGAACGCAGATTGATTTGCAGTTAGCAAAATTGAATCCGGGGATTTATCTTTTGCAGATGAAATTTAAAGGTGGAATGATTGGAACTGAGCGGGTTTTGAAAGTCCGATAATCATCAATAAAACATAGTTCACTCATTAAAAAATTAAGCATCCAAAATATCCTTTATTTCTTCTTCCATTCTTTTCACAAAGATTTCTCTTTCATAAAAAGGACGGATAAATTCACTATTGATGAATAGAAAACCAAATAAAAGCGCAAGGTAAATAAATAAGGAAATTGCAACAGGAACAATATCTCTAGGAGTAAACTTACCTATTTCATTATACATAAAAACCCCAAAAATTACAGCAATAAAAAGGAGTAACACATTTGTCAACAATCTCGAATATTTCCACCTGAGCATTAAAGAAACGCTGGTTATAATTGAAAAAACTATAGCACCAAAAACCTGTATATGCCATCCTTCAATAGGATCTAAATTAAAATCATTTTGTCTTAGTTCTTCAAATACAACTCCTATCAACAACATTGGAATCGTCAAAATTAAAACCCCAAAACAGACTAATAGATTAATTCTATTGTTTAGCATTTAGATCAGTTTTTAATGAGGTTTAAAACTAGACTTTTTAGAAAAGAATAATTATTCAGATTTCTTATACTCTTCCTTAGGGTGATAATACATTTCCATTATTTTGAGCACTCTTTCTTCTGTAATCTTTTCAGTTTGATCCTTTCTTATTTGACTCTCTTCCTCAATTTTAATAACTGCGTAATCGTAATTTATATTTATAAAAACCTTTACTTTTAAACCTTTAGTCATTTCATAAAAAGGAATCTTAGTTTCCAATTGTCCGTCGAAGGCAACATTTTCTCCTTTCTTTAATGCTTCAGCTTTCGTTTTAAAATCTTCTAAAAGAATGGAAGCCCAAACCGACCAGATAAAAAATGGTTCTTTATTATTTTCTACATAAATAAAAACATCTCCTTTCAAAAGATAGACCTGATCATCGATTATATAGCTTTCTTGAATTTTCTTTACCCTTTGCTCCTTTTCCGAATCAGGAATTTCAAGAACCATCTCTGGTGTTGGAATTTCCACAGCTTTAAAAACATCATGGCTTTCCCCACAAATATCACATTTATATGCTTTCTTCATTCTGATTTATTTTTTATTGCCGAGAACTTTTAAATATGCCCCAATACCTCTCCTCTCTTCTTTTTCAAAACTTTCTGAGCTTCTTTAGAAAGTGATTTAAATTTTCGCCCAGCATTCCATCTTTCAAAAACTTCCATATAAACTAAAGCAAAATAACCAATCAATGGTAAAATAAATACGGCTACTAGTCCCCAAGCATTTCCTATAATCAAACTTACTACGAATGTAATGATGAACAAGAGTAACCAGTAAATGGTATAAATCAACAAACCTGCACCGTAGCGAACGGAAGAATAAAACTCTATCTTCTTCACTTTTTTCTTTGCAGTATTTTCCGCCATCCACATAGGGAAATAATTTAAAACAAAACCAATCAAGAAAGGAATAAGTCCTAGGATTAAAAATAAGGTGTTGATAAAACCAAAAGAACTCGAACGAGTAATTCCAAGATCATCTACTTTTGATTTTTTAATTTCCTGATCGTAATCGGCGATACTTTTTTGAATAGCAGATTTCTCTTTTTCAGAAAAAGCATTCATCTTTTCAACAGCTGCGAACTCGCCTTTCCATAAGGAATTATCACTGGCAATAATTGGAAAAAGGGGATATCTAAAATCTGCACGTTTAATTTCGAGTGCACGATCCATCCATTGATCGTCTTCTTCTTTTTCAAAATGCGTGATCAATTTCCGCATTTCTATTTGGATTTTATCGGTGATTTGTTTTACTGCTTTCCGTGGATTTTCATCATACGCTGGCATGTAGTCCTTGATCTCTATCGGCTTTCCGAAATTCACCATGATCAAGGACCGAAACTCATGAGAGTCTGTGTAATTTACACCTACAGGGACAATAAGAATATCCATTTTGCCATGCTTTTCAATTGCCCCAAGTGCCATCCTTGCTGTTCCTTTCTGGATCGGTCGCAAACGTTTTTCATGTTTGGTTTCTCCTTCTGCCAAAACCATCACCCATTCTTTTTCAGATAGTTTCTGATAAACAGTATCCATGGTGGCTTGATTATTTTTCAAATTAGAATAACCATCACGAAATCTAAAAATAGGAAGCATTTTCAGTCCATTTAAAATGGTCAAAATAAATTTGCCTTTGAAAATATCTCCACGAACAATAAAGTAGGTTGGTTGCTTAAGATAGGTTCCTAATATCACCGGATCAATAAATGCAGTAGGATGATTGACCGCAAAAATAATAGCTTTATTATCAGGCAATTTTTCCTGATAATGAAAAAACACTTTTCTAAAGTTTACTCTAAACCCTAACTGACTAATATGCTTGGCTACAAAATGAATCATTCCCTTTCTTTTTCAAAAACCTTTTTACAGATCAGATAAAATATGCTGACGGATTTCCTGAAGGTTGACAAGGTCCGTTTGGTTTACTTTTTTCAACTTACTCAACATTCTCCATTTCCTAAAATACTCAGTATACATCAGTACATAATATCCAAAAAATGGAAATGTAAAAAGTAGAAATATTAGTTTGTACTTTCCCATAACCAAAATAAGAATCAACAATAAAAGTAAATATAAAATATAAACAACAATTCCAGTTGTTACTTTTACCGAAGCTCTAAATTCTACAGCCTTCACCAAACTATTAATAACAGTATCGGTCAATTTAAAAGGTAAAATATTTCCAATCACCCCTAATAAAAAAGGAAAAAATCCTAAGATAATCACGAAGATATTTTTTAATACAGGTGGTTTTCCAATGGCGATGGCATAATCTTCAAGATTATTTCTTTTAAGATTTTTTAAATATTCATCGACTTTAATTCCTAATACTTTCTTATCTGCTTCTTCCATCGTATTAATGGCATTTGCAATTTTTATTTCACTTTTTAAACGATAATTATTTTTAGAAACCACTGGCTGAGGTGGTTCAGGAAAATTATTCTGATTGATTAAAAATATCTTTTCAACTAATTCTTCATCCTCTTTCGATTCGATGATCACTACATGTTTTTTCAAATCAGCTCTTACCAAATCTGTCAAATTCTTAATCGCTTGATTGGGATCTTTTTTATAATCTTCCTTATAATCCTGAACAGATATTGGCTGACCAAACTCAATCATTGCATGGCTTCTAAATCGATCCGAATCTGTATAGTTAACTCCTACGGGAACTATCTTTATGTCCAAATCTGGGTATCGTTCTAAAGCCCCAAAAGCTAATCGAGCTGTTCCTTTTTGTAATGGTCTCAATCGCTTTTCATGAACGGTCGTCCCTTCAGCAAGGATCATAATGATCTTATTCTCTTCTAGTGTAGAATAGCATTTATCGAAAGTAGAAAAATTGTTTTTGAGTTTTTTATACCCTCCGTCTTTCATTCTGAAAATTGGAAGCATATGAAGCGATCGAAGGATTTTATCAAATAATGGTTTTGAAAAAAAATCCCCTCTAACTAAAAAATGCAAGGGCCTCGGCAGTAAAACCGCTAAGATGCATGGCTCCATAAATGCAGAAGGATGATTAGCTGCAAGAATTACCGGTTTGTCTTTAGGCACGACCTGCGCATTAGAAAAATAAATTCTTCTAAAGTTAGTCGTCAAAGCTATTTTTGCAAAGGGCCTTACTATGCTATACGGTAATTTCGCATTCCTCACATTAGTCAAGTCTTGTTTATGTGCACAAATATAATATTTATTCAGTATGTTTTTTCTCGCGTTGCTCGAAAAAAGGGATAGATTCCTTTGGAATAGAGATAGATTCCGATAAATCGGAATAGGGATAGATCGTCTGCGACGATAGGGATAGATTCGCTAGCGCGAATAGTGTCGTTTTGGTTTGACAAGATGAAAGAAACTAGATTTCAGTCTTTGTAATCAGACAGAAGCGTCACTATTGCCACAGGCAATTTATCCCTATTAACGAGACGTAGTCGAATTAATACTATCCCTATTTTCTTGCTATGCAAGAAAATACTACCTCTATTCTTAAGACTTTTTCTATTTTTACTTTACAAATATTGAGAATGAAAAAAAATAAGTATTTGATCATTATTGGTGGAGCGACAGCGAGTGGGAAGACCAAGGTAGCCATCGAAATAGCTCAGCATTTAAATACAGATATTATTTCTGCGGATTCGCGGCAATTTTATCGCGAGATGTCAATTGGAACAGCTAAGCCTACCAAGGAAGAACGAGCAATGGCCATCCATCATTTTGTGGATTGTGTAAGCATACATGAAAATTTTACGGTAGGTGATTTTGAGCAAGAGGCATTAAAGCTTTTAGATGAGTTGTTTCAGGATAAAAATTGTGTAGTATTGACTGGAGGCAGTGGCTTATATATCCGAGCATTGTGTGAAG
Source organism: uncultured Saprospiraceae bacterium (assembly GCA_937921595.1). Classification (GTDB taxonomy): domain Bacteria; phylum Bacteroidota; class Bacteroidia; order Chitinophagales; family Saprospiraceae; genus JAHDHW01. The sequence goes on along the minus strand of CAKZTD010000112.1, from coordinate 67,353 downwards.
GCCTCGATGTTTTTCCAGATGTACCTGCCGAAGTGAGGGCCAATTTGAATGCGGATTTCGAAAAAGAAGGAATAGCATTTTTACAAAAAAAACTAAATATACTCGATCCAGAATATTATAAAATCGTTGATAAAAATAATCCGATTCGATTGATTCGTGCATTGGAAGTTTGCATCTCTAGTGGTAGCCCCTACTCTAGTTTCCGAAAAGGATCAAAAGCCAAACGACCATTCGAGTCGATTTATATCCGGTTGGATTGGGATCGAGAAGTCTTGTATGATAGAATAAATCGGCGGGTTGATTTGATGATGGAAGAAGGCTTGGAAGAAGAGGCAAAAGACTTGTTTCCGTTTAAAGGTTTGAATGCTTTGCAAACTGTTGGCTATCAGGAGTTGTTTGATTATTTTGAAAAAAAGATATCGCTAGATGAGGCTACCGAATTGATCAAACGAAATTCTCGACGATATGCTAAACGGCAAATGACCTGGCTAAGGAAGGATGAATTTTGGAAAGGATTTAAACCGGAGGAGATTGAAGGAATGAAACAATATATTCAGGAGGAATCAGGAGTGAGGAATCAGGAGTGAGGAGTGAGGAGCCTAAGGTTTCTTTATTATACAATTAAGACAAAGAATATTGAATCTCGAATATCCAATATTGAATATTCGAGATTTTTCTGAACACCTCTAATTTTGAATTCAAAGAGACTTAAAAATCATCTATCATATTAGATCCAAAACCAGTTCCGGTGGTCTTCCAATCACCGCTTTATCACCTTCGATAACGATAGGACGTTCAATGAGTTTTGGATTTTCGACCATCGCTTTAATCCACTGTGTATCCGTCAACGTTTTTCCTTTATAATTTTCTTTATAAATGGCCTCCCCTTTTCTTAAAAGTTGTTCCGGTTTGATATTGAGTTTTTTCAAAATAGCCTTCAGTTCTTTTTGAGTCGGAGGCGTTTCGAGATAGAGGACGACCTCTGGATCTTGACCTTTTGATTTTAAGAGTTCCAAAGTCTGACGACTTTTCATACAGCGCGGATTATGGTAAATTTTCATAATTGTATTTTTGATTAGAGTCTAAAGGTATGGATTTGTTTTAAAAATAAGGGTTGAGATATTAGGGTAACTTTTTAGAATTCTAGTCTTTAAAAAATTCGAATGCGCTATAATTCGAATACTCAAAGTGTCGTAGGGTATTCTAAAGCGGCCTCTGTCAGCCTATTGACAATAGGACTAGCTTGAAAACAAGTACAAATTGTCTTAAAAAAGTTACTTTTGTTTTACGTTCTTTAAAACTTTATTCGAAATAAAACGATTTAAGAACAAAGCTTTTTTTTATAAAATTACTAAAATCAATTAAATGAAGAATTTTACTCTATTGCTAATAAGTTTGTTTATCAGCAATGTAATGTCCGCTCAACTTAATATGACCTATAAGTCTGAAGTGACATATAATGAAGCACTGAATGATATTTGGGGATATGCAGCACCAGATGGACGAGAATATGCGCTTGTTGGATTAAGAAATGGAGTTTCTGTAGTTGATGTAACAGATACTGAAAATCCTGAAATCAAAGGTTATGCCGATGGACCATCTTCTACCTGGAGAGATATGAAAACCTTTGGCACTTTTGCCTATGTAACGAATGAAACCGGTGATGGACTTTTAGTGATCGATCTTAGTAATCTTCCTAACCAATTAACAGATGATGATTATTGGTATTGGGCTCCAGAAATTGCTGGTCAAACATTAGGTTCTTGCCATAATATCTACATTGATGAAGTTGGATATGCTTATCTAGTTGGATGTGAGATGAATCAAGGAGGACCAATCTATGTTGACGTATTTACAAATCCAGGAAGTCCTGAATTTGTAGCTTTAGGCCCTTCTGTCTATGCACACGATATCTATGTAAGAGACAATATTACTTATAATTCTGAAATTTACGTTGGAGCTTTTACAGCTTATGATGTATCAGACAAATTGAATACAGTCACTCTTGGATCTCAACAAACACCATTTAATTTTACACATAATGCATGGTTGAGTGATGATAGCAATTTCTTATTTACAACAGATGAGCAAGCAGATGCACCAGTTGGATCTTATGATGTTTCTGATTTAAATAATATTCAGGAAGTAGATCAATTCAGACCAATTGAAACATTAGGAGAAGGAGTAATTCCACATAATGTTCATGTATGGAATGATTGGATAATTATTTCTTACTATACAGACGGATGTATTATTGTTGATGGTTCAAGACCAAGTAACCTTATTGAAGTTGCAAATTTTGATACTTTCATTCCTGCCAGCACTGGATTTAGTGGTGCTTGGGGAGCTTATCCATTCTTACCATCAGGAACTGTTTTAGTATCCGATATTGGAAATGGAATGTATGTACTTGAGCCAAACTATGTAAGAGCTTGTTGGTTAGAAGGAAACGTTACAGATATAAATACAGGAGCAGATATCTCAGGTGTAACTGTAGAAATCGCTGCGGATCAAGCTAATGAAGGTTCTACTGCCAATGATGGTTTCTACGCTACAGGTATTGCTACTTCAGGTACTTACGATATTACTTTTTCTCATCCAGCATATGAGTCATTGACTGTCCCTGCTGATTTGATAAATGGTGAAGTTACGATCTTAGATGTTCAATTAGGAGCTCTCGCAAGTCAGGCATTCTCTGGTCAAGTAATAGAAGAAGGAACTGGTACACCTATTTCAGGAGCTAAAGTTTTCATTCAAGGAGAGGCTATAAACTATGAACTTGACACTGATGTAGACGGTAACTTTGCTGTTACTTCTTTACTGGAAGGTGATTATACCATCTATGCAGGTAGCTGGGGACATGTAAATAACTTTACGACTTCAAGTGTTTCTGGAGGTCCAGGAACGGCAATTATTGAATTGGCAAAAGGATATGCTGATGACTTTATCGTTGATCTTGAATGGACTGTTCAAAGTACTGCTTCTGCTGGAATATGGGAGAGAGGCGAGCCGATAGGTACAACATTCAATGGTGGAATAGTAAGTAATCCAGATGAAGATGCTGCAAATGACCTTGGAGATCTTGCATATATCACTGGAAACGATGGAGGAACAGCAGGTAATGATGATGTTGATAATGGATATACTCGTTTGACTAGTCCGGTTATGGATTTAAGTACTTATAATCAACCTATTGTAAAATTCGAATACTGGTTTTTCAATGGTGGTGGTAATAATGATCCAAATGATAATCTTACCGTAAGAGTTAAGAGTGGATTTGAAACAGTGGATTTAACAGTGATTATCGACCCTGCCCAAGAATGGCAAGAATTGGAGCTTGACTTAGTAGATTTAGGTATTAATCTAACGGATGACATGAATATCATTTTCGAATCTTCTGATCAGCTTAATGATAATGATGGTCACTTGACTGAAGCAGGAGTTGATGCATTTTTAGTATTTGATGCAAACCCAACAGCTACTTTTGAAGTAGTAGGAAATGTTATTGATATAAATGCTTCTCCGAATCCATTTAGTAATTCATTAAACGTAAGTTATAAATTCGAGGCCATTCCAAACCAGGCTACGCTTAATGTTTTCAATATCTTAGGTCAGCAAGTAGAAAGTATCCGATTGGATAATATTGCTGGTAATGTAGAAATCAATACAATCAATCAAGCAGGAATTTACTTCCTACAAATTGAAGCTGATGGTAGTTTGACTTCTTCTTTAAAAGTAATTAAGCAATAACTCTATTAGGTTTAGTAAACTTCCGCTCTATCAATTGCGAAAGTTTACTACACTTGATTTAACTAAAAAAGCCCTTTTCGATTTCTCGAAAAGGGCTTTTTTATATATTATAAATTACTTATGAAGCAATAACTTTTTCATAGTCAGAATCCACAAATTTATTTCCTTCCCATTGTCCTAACCATTCACATTCTTTTTTCTGCTTTAGGTAATTTGAAAAGGCGTAAGCTGCTTCTTCTCTCGTGTTTCTAAAAATAGTGATATTCGTATTATATCCTGTTTTTATATTGAAATAATAAACTCCAGAAGTCATTTTAAATCCTTTCTTTCTTTGCATAATTACATTTTTAATTAAAAAATAAACACATATACCAATAGGCCTTTGCGAGGCCTCATCAACTTTTACCGATCTGAAAATGCTGAATTTGTAGAAATAAAAGAATAGCTAACTAAATTCGTATAAACAGGAAACAAACAGTAAAAAAGGAGAATTTATAGTTTTATGTACATTAATATAACGACAAAGGTACAAAAATAGTTCTATTTTAACAATTTTTAGCGTTTGGTGGGCTTTTGAGGCTATATGAAGGCTTTTTCAGGAGCAATTCAAGACGGAAGTTCCACCTTTAATTCATTACAGCTTTCTCTCTTACTTAGCCCTTTGATACACTGCATTAAGCTAAGCAAAAGAATTAAATAAAAGAGCAATGATCATCAATTAGGATTCGCATTTCCAGAAGGATCGCCGATTTTGATGCCGATCAAATCCACCACCATACTGGCATCGATTGTTGTAGATAATGGCGAAAAACGCCAAGATTCAGATTCTGGAAACTCATCATTGATATTTAAAATCACCTGTCTCATCCTGATAATATCAAAAGAAGAAACATTTCCATCATTCGTTACATCAGCGGCAACATCTTGATAAGGCTCTGTAAATGGTTCAATGAATAATAAATGGCGAGAAGTTTTTACAATATCAAAAGTAGAAACCCCATTTCCAGCGTCAATGTTTTTATGTGCTTCAAGTGTATAAGTAAACCCATCTGGCACTTCGATACTATAATTCCCATCTGTATCTGTATTCGTCGTATAAGTTTCTGATCCAGTAATGAGGACGATCTCAACATTGGACATATTTTGCCCCGTTCGAGCCTCTACATTTCCACTAACCGTAATCATATCTCCTACCACAGGTTCGAGTGCATCGAGAATCAATTGCCCCGTATTTTCTGGATCCAGCCATTCCATTAAACGCTCTGCAGCCGTAGGTCCTTCATCCCAACTCAGTGAAAACCGACCGAAGAATCCTTGAAAAGTAGAACAAGAAGCATTTCCGCCGTGTAACTGCCCAACGATTCGTCCATCTTCGTCTAGCATATTACTTCCTGATGAACCATCTTCAAAAGTTCCTAAATCAAAAAATACTTCATAATGATGATTAGGTGGAGTAGTTACTCCATTGCTCCAGTTGATTGATGTTGGAAAGATAATCGCTTCATTATAATCCTGAGATATTTTTTGAATATCGCCTCTAGGATGATGGATAATCGTACTTGTATCAGGCAAATGACTCAAGGTTCTGTTCCAACCATTGAATCTCGCATTATAAGAACCTGGTACATCTTCTAACAATTCTAAAAGCAAAACATCTGTATCAGACCAACCTGCTCTAAGATTGCAACCAAGCATTGAATTCGCAGAAGGTTCGCTCATTGGATCGGCACAACCTGCACTTTCATAAGAAAAATCAAAACGCCAAACATCCAACTGAGGTGTAAATCCATCATAACAATGATAAGCACTCAAGACATAAGGAGTCTCGTCTTCGCTGGTATTATTGATCAATGAACCACTACACCAACCCATTCCTTCATCAAAAACACGAAGGATTCGTACCACTCCCCTTTTATGTTCTTGCCAATCATCACCTTCTGGACAATTGATATTTGTATGACAAGCTGCTGCATCACCGTAGCCTGCATTTACTTTGTAAACATTATCTGGTAAGCTTGGCTCAAAGTCATTTTCGTAAGCATAATAGATTTTTGAAACATCGATAATCCCCTGCCCTCTTACTGACCGAGGTTCAAAATATTCTAAAATTACAGTCTCTCCTTTGATCATTCCTGTCATAAACTTTCCACTATCCTGATTATTTCGACTAGTATATGCTCCTTTGATTTCACTTCCATCTTGATTGTACATATAAAAGCGACCTCCTTGTGGCAGGTAAAAATCTTCATAGAATACAAACATTCCCAGGGCATCTTTCGAGTATAACTCCATCCGCCAAACTCGATCTCCATTATCTAAATCTGTCCACTGGCCATTTTCATCCAAGGAATAGTTTACAGCGATCGGTGCTGCAAAACGTGAATTTCCACCTTGTTCATCTTCTCTTTTTGCCTTTTGAATATCAAAAGCAGGAACCATTACAGCATCTAGCGGATCGTTGGAAAATTGTTGTTGGAAAGTTTTTTGAAAAGAAATAGGCTTGCCACCATCACTGATTTGAGCCGAAGAATTGATATAAAATAAAAAACAAATAAGTGCCGTGACACTAGTAGTTTTGGTAAATATGTACATGGTTGTAAGATTGTATGTTCGTCGATACCGAGGGACTACCGTTACATTTTTTATTTTGCTTATGTAAAAATACGCTTTTTTGGTGGGAAAGTAAAGAGTAGACACTTTTGAATGTCAATTTAGAAATGAGCGAATAGGCTCCTAAATGTAGAATTAAAGCTCCGTAGGGAAACATCATCGATCCTTACTCAAATCAATCTCCACCACCGTATCTTTTCCCCAAGGCGGATTTGGCGGAAAGCCTGTTTGTTGATTGGGAGTCATTGTCAATATACCGAAGATGACAGCTGTTTTATATTTAGTATCAGGGTAAGGCGTAAAACCATCGGTCAAAACGAGAATGCTATCCGGTGCAGGTTTCAATTTTAATGCGGCTTCGATGCCAACAATCATATTGGTTCCTCCTCCTCCTGCGAGTTTTCTTAGTTTAAAAAAATCATTTGGTCTGGCAACAGAGATCGGTTCATAAGCCTGAGCATCACATGGAATCACGGTTACTGGAACTTGGAAAGATTTGAGCACATCAAATATTTCGGCAACTGCTTGCCCAATTTGCTGTGGAGTCATCGACCCTGAGGTATCAACAATCACCGTTACTCTTGCAGCCATATCGCCTCTTAGCGATGGCGTAAGAATGGGATGATATACTGCCTGCCTACGGCTTGGTCGACTATAAGAATAATCAATTCGACTACCCAAGCCATTGTTAATTGCAACGCTCATCCGATGCCTAAGCACTGTTCTCCAATCGACTTTTCGTTTAAGTTTTTCCTCTGCCCATCTCAACCAACCTCCAGGTTTATGTCCAGCTAACAAGCCTAATTTCTGTCCTTTTTTAATTTCATTCGCGACTCCTCTTTTGATTAATTCAATTTCTATGTCGTCCATTTCCTGAGCTCCTTTCGTTTCCACTTCCCAAGGTCTTGAATGACCATGAACCCCACTTCCTTCATCAATGACATCCAATTTTATCTTTTGACCATTCGGTAATTTTAATACAATAGAATCTTCGCTTGATTGATCCTTCGTTAGTTTTTTATAATAAAATTCGGAGAGTTGACCATCCGGTAAATTAAATGTAGATGGAAATATTCCAGGAAATTTCTCCGGAGGACTTAGTCCTTCCCAATTGGAATCATTGATTTCCAAATCACAAGTAATATTCCATAATAAAGGATCTGCATTTTTTTCTTTTGACCGGACATTGTGCTCGCGAAGTACATGAGAAATTTCATGAATCCAAAGAAAGCCGACTTCGGATAAAGCTTTGGATTTTGTACCACTCTGAGCAATGGTCTCAATCGCTTCAGGATTAAAATAAATATTAAAAGAATAATCAATTGCTGCGACTGGAACCTTCTTTGTCAAATGAATTTTACACTTAAATAAAGCCGGAGAAAACCAAGGTAACTTCTCAACACAATAAGCTCTGGCAAATCGAAGCAAGTCGTTTACCTTTCTTTTTTGTTCCTCCGAATTTTGATTAGTTTTCAAAGACATCAATAAATTCTTTTAAACCTTCATCCGCAAATAATTCATTAATATAATTCATCACTTCTGTTCTCTGGTCTGGATTATGTCTCTGCACCTGAACCAATACCTTTGATAATAACCCCGCTTTCGTGATTTGTTTTAAAGAAATATAAATCAAGTCTCTCCGCCCGTTTGCAAAAACTTCTCGGATCAATTCGAAATACTTCCTAGCTATTCCTACCAAACCAGGGTCATCAAATCTATTTTTTAAAACTCTATTCATGGCACCAAATATCACGTAAAGTTCGCTATCATTTAAAGTTGGAATATCCAATACAATTTCTCCATCGAGGACTTTCTCTGGATCAGGCAATTTTATATTTCTTAAAAACTCAATCAACGTTATTGCCACCTCTTCTCCCAAACAACCTTTGATTAATTGAATACAAGTTGTCGTTGTTGTTTGTCCATTTATTGGAGCGATTTCCAAAATTTCACAGGAAGTTAGTAAACAAGCTGCAAAGTCCCAGGTTCGAGGACTCGCAAAACCATAGGGATTATCATCCGGATTGGTATGCAAAAGATTAGGAGATAATTTCAAAAAGGCACTGATCCTAAGTTTCCACTCTGGAAGTAATCTTGCATGTTCTTCTTTGTCAATTTTTTTAAATTCACCTTTCCCCCACTGATCACTTAAAGCAGTTAGATATTGATCAGTTGTAATATCCCAATCGAGGTGAATGAAACGATTTCGCAAAGGTGGAGAAAGTTCCCAACCTCCAACCATCAAATCTGGTGGATTGGCTGCCGCTACGATTCTTACTTGAGCTGGCAGTTCATGAAAACCAACTTTGCGTTCTAAAACCACTCTCAATAAAGAAGCTTGAACAGAAGGAGGAGCCGTCGATAATTCATCTAGAAATAAAATTCCGGTATCAAATCCTTCGAAATGTTCTACCCATTCTGGGATCGCATATTTCACTTTTCCATCATCAAGAATTGGCAATCCAGAGAAATCAGTAGGATCATGAATGGAAGCAATCAAGGTTAATATCTTCACCGTATCATCAGCCAATGCTTCTATAAAACTCGATTTCCCTACACCTGGTCGCCCCCATAGAATCACAGGTATCCCAATTCCTCCCTTGGGGTTTGGCGTACTCAGGGCGACGAGTAATGCTTCTGCTCCTATTGGATAATTTTGTTCCATATTTTATATTTCTTTTTAAAACTACAATTACCTAACAGCAGCATTAAATTGTTCTTTCTCCTCCAAATTTTAGTGCTTGATTAACCGCTGATCTAATACTAGTATTTGGATCGTCTTTAAGTAATAGTAGCTGTTCTTTTACATTATGTGACTTAGAATATTTTATGCCATTAATAGCAGATAATTTTATTAAAATGTTACTATGTTTAAGGGCTTCAAGATACAAAGGTAAGATGGCATCATCAAACGGAACAACCGATAATATCAGGTTGATGGCTTCCATAGATGCTTTGGCCAAAGAGATCTTATTTAGATCAACTGTTCTGAGTAAATGAAATATCACTAAGCTATTTTTCCTTTTTTTAGCAATATGACCTACTGCATTTACCGCTTGAATCTGAACATTCATTTCATCATCGAGACATAAGTTTTCAATCTTCAAATATGTATCATGAGTCAGTAAAAAAGGTGGAGTTAATTTTGAATTTGTATACAAATTCCACACGATTTTCAATATTGCTCCTTTGACATACGGAGAAGGATGATTCAAAAGATTATCTAATTTTTTAGAAAGTGATTTTTTATAATTCTGAATCAACAAGCCAGCAACTATCTCACTAATATTTGTGCTTTTGCTATATTCACAATACATCACCAGACCATCAATAAGTTCTGTAGAATCAGGAATTAAAAATTCATTCCTTATTTTTTTAAAAAGAAAAAAAATACTCCCAAATTTAGCTACATTTTCAACATTTCGAAATTCACGATTTAATCGTTTAGATATTTCATATTCAGAAAACTCCAGCTTTTTAAGCATCTTAAAAGCATGATGTCCTGCAGTTCTATTCTTATCCAATAAGAATTCCCAAGCTATAGTTTCAACTTTATCTGTTTTGAAATTTAAAAACGCAGATAATAAAGATTTTAATTCCTCCTCCTTTAATTTGTTTTTATTTTGATTATAGTAACTCATCAAAAGCCAATAGGTCTTATCGTCATTATAAACAGAGAGTCCTTCTATAATTGCTCCTTTATTTTTTTCATTCCCTTTTAAGAAAAATTCTTTGTGCAAAAAATTATGATTATGCTCTCCTTTTAATTTTTTCAAAGCTTTATAGGCTACTACCTTTTGGTGGTTTATTTTGAGGAACGGAATCAAAGTACGAAGAATTGGTTCAACAAGTCCAAACCATCCGAAATGTAAATATTGAAGGGATTGTGAATACTTATCATTGTTCCGACTATCTCCAAGAAGAACAATTAGGTCATTCATACTTTGAGCTTCAGTAGGAAGGAGTTTATTACCAGTTGTTTTACAGCAGTAGTAAAATTTCTGGAACCAATCCGATTTAATGTAATGATTTGAGATTTTCACCAAATCTAAATTCATTCTTTTTTTCTTGATCGCATTTGCAACATCATTCAATTCTTCAATCTTCAAAGAATCATTTACCATAAAGGGTAGTTGATAAAAAAATAATTTTTGAAAAGCATCAATATAATATTTCAGTGATTCGAATTGACCACCATACATCAGGGTCTGAGCATTCAGTGGTAGTTCAAAAGCCAAACATTCGATCTCTAATACTTCCCCAAGCACTGAAACCTTGATCCTAAAATCAAAGTCATGACCTTCTATTTTCTTTGAAAACAGTTGCTCGATCACATACATAGGAGGAATATTAAAATCTTTTGCTGGCATTTTATTTTTTAGTATCCTGAAAAATATTTTTCAGAGAACGAGTAAGACGACCGATCAATGAATTGTCTTTTGGCTCTTCAGGTTCTTTCTCAATTTTTTTAAATTTCTTTTCGTGAGTCATTCGTTTATACATATCGCGAAGATAGACGTCTGCCTCCGTTTTTGGTAAAGTATGTTTTTTCACTTTGATATCTACCTCAATCTGTTTGTTCTTCAATATATGTTTTATTACATTTTTTACAGCATCAGATTCATCATCTTTCATGGAGATAATTTTCTCCAGAACTACTTCGGAATCCGCATATTTCAAACCTTCGAGTGCTGCAATTCGAACCTTAGCATTTGGATCTTCCAAGGCATTAAAATAAACAGGTAGAATGGATGTATCAAAAGGGAGTATAAATAAAAACCGATTAATGGTTTGCAATACCTGAGTCTTGAGCATAAAACTATCCGCAATCAAAGGAAGCAACAATGGGATCATTTCCCGATCATTCGACCACGATCCTGACCAATTAAAAATCTTCACTGCTTCTGTCTGTACGCTCGTTGAAAGATCATTTAGTAATTTTTTAAATTTGGCTACTACTTTATCCGGAAGTGGATGAATGACATTTCCTCTGTATTCAAAAAATAAAATCCTAATCAAAATAAGAGCAGATCGTCTAACCGCTTTCTCCGTACTATCTAATAATCCAAATAGTTTTTCATTCACCAATTCATCATGCTCCTTTGTTAAAAACCAAGCAACTAAGTCCGTGATTTTCAAATGCTCTTCCATTAAGAGGCTTTTCACCAGAGCATCAAGAAAGTCCTCTCCCTTTGGCATTATTGTATCATCATTCATTTTTTTATACAAAGTCAAAACGACCTCTAATTCTTCTGCTTTAGTAAAATTATAAAACAATGGCTCTAGCTTTTCTTTGATCAGAATATTAGAAACATCATACTCTTTTAAAATATCAAAAGCAAAAACACTTACTTCCAGGTTTGCCCCTAATAGTAAATCCCAAAGGATATTTTCGGTTAACTTAAAATCCAATTGTTTTAAACACTTCATCAAACTAATCCGTTCTTTATCAGTATGACCTCTATGTTTAATATAATATTCCAGCATTTTTTTATGCACAGCCTTTTCTTCATAAAAAGACAAAGAGTTAATAATTTTGCTAGTAAATGCTCTGTTTCTTTTCTCAAGTTCTTTTAATAAAAACTCCTTACTAGCTTCATTTCGGATTGCTCCAAGGAGGCCAAAGGCTGCAAGAATATTTCTCTTTTTTTTGAGTCGAGGGAATAGCAGTAAAACAATGGGAGAACAAAGACCAATATTAGAAATCCGTAATTGCGTACAAGATTTAGAAAAAACTTCAGGATCTTCGGAAAGCAAATCAGCAATGGCATTTAAGCCTTTAGCTGTTTTCGAAAGCCCCATTCTTTTCTCATCGGATAATAGCAAATAAAAGTCTCTGATCCAGAAGTCATTGACTAGGTTTAGATCAACCTGATATTCATACATGCCCAAAGAAAATTTTAATTCTCTAAGGTCATCAATCAGTTGATCAAAGGTGGAATCTATAAAATGATTAGATACTAAAAATGGAATTTTATATTTTAGAAGCCGCGCTTCAGTTTTTAGTTTCTCAAGGATCAAATCCACATCCTTGCCGATCATTAATCGCTGCGCTTCTTTGGGCAAATCAAAAATCAAAAAATCTACTGCCAACACTTCACCAAATACACTCACGGTCATCGTGTAATCGAACTCCTGATCCTCCAAGGAAATGGCATGATGGAATTGAGTAATGTAATTAGATGGAATGTTGTCTTTAATCATTAATGCGAATCAGGAATTAAGAAGTATTAATATGACATCAGCGCTTAATTTTAACCTGTCTAAGCGGTATTAGGTACTCGGCATTAGGAGAGCCCGAAAACCTAATACCGTTTTTCTTAGCTTAGAGCAAATTAAGTCAATATAATTTAAACCCTGATTGGTATCATTTATTAATACGACCAAAGTTTTAGTTTTATAGCTACAACAATTAAAATCACGAAACGATGATTAAAGTTCCCACCTCGCTCATAATTTGTCACCTCACCTCTCACTCCTCACTCCATACTTCAACTTCTCTTCATCAGAAAGATCAGGGAGACCATAAGCCTTGAATTTATCAATAATCAGTTGAGGATCGAAAGGCCAAACTTTAATATAATCGCGTCCATATCTTGTAATTAAATATTTACCATCGCTAGAAAAATCAGCTTGCTGGACATTGAAATTAAAATCATCCACCTTGATCACTAATTCACCTTCCGAAGTCCATATCCTTGCTGTTCCATCATTTGATGCCGTGGCAATGAATCGATCATCTTTCGAAAAATTAGCGTCATTAATTCTTTTGATGTGCCCAATCAATCTTGATAATTGACGTCCTTGCAAATCCCAAACAGTTGCAATATTATCATGGCCACAAGTAACTACTTTTTGACCATTGTTCGAAAAACTTACATTATAACAACCATGATCAGGATGAGGAGTCCAGCTCTTAATTAGTTTAGGTTTACCTTCAACATTCCAGAGATATAATTTTCCATAATCATTTATCGCTACAATGTGCTTATTATCGGGAGACCATTTTAGAGCTATTAAATCCGTGTCATAACCAGATAACAAAGCGGTCTTCTTCGTATTCATATCCCATATCTCAAGACTAAGAAGGTTTTCACCCGAAAAATATACGACTCGATTATCTGTTGAAAAGTCTGCAATATGTGTGGTATCCGTACCGGAAATTCCATTGCTAAACCTTAAACGCTTTGCCTCAAGATCAAGACTCCATATCTCGAAGCCATTTTCAACATTAGCAAAAACATTTTTTCCATCGGGCGACATCGTCACAATCCGATTTACTGGGAGTCCGTGAGATTCTCGAAATTCTCCATCTTCATAGAAAATATTCAATTCTTTATTATCTATTGTTGCAATTACATTCCGTCCATCTACTTCTACACTTTGCACAAAGCGGCCAGTATTTTGAATTCTTGAGTAAGCCTTAATTCTATGCTTCCAAATCTTAAAGGTCTGATCTAAAGATCCAGTAATTATATGCATAGTATCCGGAGAAAAATGTATTTGTTTAATCAAATCATTATGCCCCCCAAGAAGTTCATTGTTTACTTTTTGGTATTGCTGATCTACCCATATTCTAGCAACATTACTATTGATATTAGCAACCAGGTATTTTTTATCAATAGAAAATTTCATATTTCTTACCTCGCCAGGAAACACACTTACCAGTTCTCTATTTTTAAGATTTAAAAACTGAGGACCAAAAGTCGCATGTATTTCATCGGTTGAAAACATACCAATATCTTGTTGATAATTAAATTTATCTTGAGAAGCATAAATAGAATCTCCTTCAATATCCCAAATATTGCCTTTAGCATTATAAGCGGTCATCAGGTATTTTGCAGAAGGAGACAAAACCACATGATGCGGCCAAGTCATTCCTTTTTCTATTTTTTCAAAAAGCAATTCAAAATTATTAGCTCCCAAATTATAGACCTTAACCTCTTTGCCATAAGACAAAGCCAGTTGATAATTATCCGAAAAAGAAAGATAAAGGGCTCCTCTTTCTTCTTTGGGAAGTTGGTACAAAAGTTTTCCATTTTTATTTAAAATATGAATTTCTCCATTATTGAAACAAGTTGCGATACGTTCTCCATCTTTAGAAATTGCAATAGCCGTAACATCACCACCACTACTAGGATATTGAAAAACTGGTTGCTCGGATAGTTTTGAATCTTTTAAATGGTAGCCATTTACATAATGTTTTTTATTAGACTTTTCAGTAGTCAACAGCATATTAGTTGCCTCACTATAGGATTGGTTGGTATACCAATGAACCTCTGAGGATAAACTGGCAATCTTATTTCCATCAAAATCAAAGAGTAACAATTCACCATCTATTTCACTAGAAACATAAACTGTTTTTCCTCCGTCGATAAATCCTATTGTTCTAATTTCATTATTCAAATTTTCAAAAACTTTTACATCCCGAATGTAAAAGTTTCTCCGATTCTCCCGACTTTCCAATTGGTACAAACAATCATACAATGCGAATCGTGACTCAGGTGTGTCATTTTTTTGCCAAGCATACTGTGCATATCGAAAAGCCTTACTGGCATCATCATTCTTTTCTAATTCAATAATCGACTTTGCAGTCAGAGCTAAAGACTGCGCTTTAGTTCGTTCTCCTTTAATCGCATGGATATAACCATTCTGCGCTTTTCCAATCCATTCGTTTACTTTATTATTGGCCGGTGTGTCATCACAAATTTGAGCTGCTTTGAATTGATTGATGGCTTTTTCAAAATCCAAGGCATCATAAGCTTGGATGCCTTCATTGAGGAAGGTTTGATAGCAGTCTTGAGCAAAAGAAGAACTAAAAAGGAATAGTCCAAATAATAGAAAATTTAATTTAAAAATTATTTTACTCATGGTTATTATTATTCTCTAATTTTAAATCTGAGTTTTTCTTCTAAGCTCATTTCTCTCATTTTTTTGCTATATGCAGAAAAGTTATCTTTTTTTGAACCTTCTAGTTTAAGTAAATTTACTTTTCCATTTTCTCGAAAAACTAATAAAGACTCTTCCCTAGAGATTTCTAAAATATTCCAATTCAAATCTTCATGTTTTATGTTGTGGACGATTTCTCCTTTTCGATTATATAAAATTGCCCCCAGGTTATGTTTTCCATTTAATAAGACTAGAACGTATTCTCCTTCTTCGGACATGATTACTTTATCAATCATTTCAGTTTCTTTGGATTGGACTGGAATAATTTCTACCCTAGATTCTAAATTTAGATTCGTATCTGTAAGTAATATTCTATCTGCTTCAGAAATAAAAATGATTTGTTTACTGTCTGAAGAAAAAGAAGCATCAATAACATTTCCAATCCCTACATTTTTAGAAACGATTAAGGAATCAGTTTCACAATCATAAATTTTACATAGTCCCTTTTTAGAAATCCCCATTAAAAGACGACCATCATTAGATTTAGCAGCTTTTATAATTTCAGATTCAAAGCCAGTGAGTGATATTTCATTAAAAGGATAACTAACATCAACTAATTTGATTATTTCATCTTCACAGACACAAAGAAGTTCTTTTTGGTCTTCAACAAACTCCATACTTTGAGTTTTATTACAAAATCTAAATCTTGATTCTTCCTCAGGATAAAAGACAATATCTGTTATGACACCCTCTCCTTCAGAAGTAATGAAAGCTAAAATTAATCCGACATCACTCACTTCTTTATAGATAACTTTTTCAACTCTTAACTTTAATTCATTTGAAATAGAATTCACATAATTCTCTCCAAGGATATCTAATAGTTGTCTAATATATTCATCATCATATTTGACTAAGATTTCATTCTCATCCGTATGCATTAATAAAATACTACCATTTTTAGTTTTTATCTTTTTGCACATCAAATATTTAACTTGACCATCAAACAATTCTCCATACTGGTCACTAAATATTGACATCTGTTCTAACACCGTTAAATTCTGATCTAATGAATCTGCTATTTCCAAAAATCGGTATGCTAAAATTAAATCCCCATTTTCCAAAGCTTGTTGACTAAGCCTAGCAAAATATAACGAATTCGCTTTTGCCAAAGCCACTTCTGACTTTTTTTGTGCTTTCTGAATAGCATCAATATATCCATTCTGAGCTTTTTCAATCCAATTACTAATCTCATTATTGGCAGGTGTGTCATCACAAATCTGAGCTGCTTTGAATTGATTGATGGCTTTTTCAAAATCCAAGGCATCATAAGCTTGGATGCCTTCATTGAGAAAGGTTTGATAGCAGTCTTGAGCAAAACTGATTTGAGTATTTAGCACAAAGAATAAAAAAAGAAGGATATGCTTCATGGATTCATTTTGGCTTTTCATCATTAAAAATTCTCTACCCGCATCTCACATTTATTGTATTTCGTCAGCTCCCAATAAAGGTAATAAACGGAATTCGACCTAATCGAGATCGTACCTTTACCAATCGCTGGCCAAGTAGTTTGTCCAGAACAATGAACCTTCCCAGTAATTTCATATTGATAAGTACCGACAGGTAATTTGTCTAGTTTTATTTGCCCATCCCTTCCTATGGTGAGTGTTTTACCACCAGCTATAAACTTAATACGAAGTTTACATTCTTGATAGCCCGTTTCATTTTTTATTTTGATGAAGCTATTTTTTGCTTTTGATTCTGTGGGATTTTCACTAAAAACACCTGAGATCTGTTTACTTCTTTTGTCCTCTAATATTGCTACTTTAGAATTGTAAAAAGTTTTCTGTTCTACTGATGCGGTTCGCTCTGCCATTCTTTGGGCAACGAGAGCACCATTAAAATCATTCATTTGCTCCAATACATAAGCGAGATTATCTTCATATCCTGATCGCTTGTTTGGGTTTCCATTTTCAATCAAAAAAGTAAGATCTTCTTTTGCCATTTCATACTCCTTTACTTCTAGACTCATCGCTAATTGCGCTCTTTGTTCTCGAAATAAAGTATCCACAGGAATCATTTCCACTGCCGAAGAATATTCATCAATCGCTTCTTTATAAAATCTTTTAAACTCTCGCTCTTGACCTTTTACAAAAGACCGTAAAGCCAATGCTTCGACCTTGAGTAGCAATGCTTCATCTCTCGCTGCTCTGATCGCATCGATATAGCCAGATTGTGTTTTGACAATCCATTCGTCGACTTCATTATTATTGGGTTTATCATCACAAACTTTTGCTGCATTAAATTGCCGGATTGCGTTTTCAAAATCTAAGGCATCGTATGCTTGAACACCTTCATCAAAAAAAACGTTATAACAATCCTGTGCAATAAGGTTTTGCACAGAAAAAATCAATAAAAAAAGACATAATACATTCTTCATAATTCTAATACTTTAGAGAAAAAGATTTATGATTAAACTATTGACAAGCTTGCTTCATTCTTTTTAGTTTGACTAATTGCTCTTTTTCTTCAGCGGAAATACTCCTAGCAGGTAATGCTCTAAAAATTGCTTCTGCTTCTTTAAGTTTTTTCTTTCCTTGGCTACAACTAATTGCATTTTCTGCTTTAAAAAAAGTTTCTGATCCACTCAAGGCTGATCTAAATTGAGGAAGTAATTTTGCAACAGATTCGGAAATTTTTGAATCGACATTTCTTTTTTCAACATCAGTAGTTCCTATTTTTCGAGCTTTTCTATAATTAGAAAGAGCCGACAAATGTTTGTTGCTGATAGCTGCATTATCCCCTTTTTTTAAAAAGTCATTAAATTGTTGTTTTACTCCACTTTTTGAAGAGGAAGATCTTATCAAATCATCTGCTTCTTCAAAAATGTTTTTGTTTGCAATAAAGATGCTATCGGTAATTCCCGTCTTCAATTCTTTTACTGTTTTAAAATTCTGAATGGCATCTTTATACTCTCCATTATTCATATCGCTTTTACCAGCACTCAAATATGCTTTAGCCATTTCCAATTGTGCCTTTTCAACTTCAGCCAAAGCAGTTTGAGCTTTTTCTCTTTGTGTATAAGCAATTTTTTTTAAACGTTCCGCCTCTTGCTGAGCAACTTTCGCTTTCTCCGATTGTTTGGCTGCTAAAAAGCCACCGGCTGCTGCTACTAAAAACAAGGCAAATCCAGCAGCAGCTAATAAGCGTGCTCCGTTTCTTTTCTTCCGTTCTATGGTCAACAGTTTCTCTTGTTCTTCTTGCTTTTTAAAAGCGGCTTCTTGTTCTTCTTGTCGTCGTCGGATTTCATAAGATTGTAAAATCGGAGCAACCAAAGTATCATGACTCAATTCATAACTCCGACCAAGATGCGTATTCTCTGCACGAATCAATCGACTCGACAATAGCTTTTCTAATAAGTCTTTGCTAATTTTAAATGACTTCTCTTCTACACCTTCGCTCACACCTACCCTTCTACCAGCAACGATTAATCCTTCTTCTATAAATTTTCTAGCAACAGATTGCTCACTCGTTTCCAGTTCTGAAATCTCTTGTTCGTAATAGTTATTGAGGATTGATTTGATACCGGATGCTCCTCCAAAATCAGTTTCCTGAATCACGACATCCTTTGCTTGTTTTCGTTGAACGGTTCTTTCTATATTTCGACAAAGTAATTGAAGCTGAAAGGATTCAATCTCTTCGTTTTTATTTTTTAAATATGCCAACATCGTATTTAATGCCGGATCGGAATAAGTAAAGGCCGGGGTATCAAAATCATCTCCTGCTAATGCTGCAGGTTCTATAATCGCTTCCTTCGCAGCCTCAATTCCTAAGGGTTTTAAATGAAAACGATTATGCAAAATGCTAGGAATTTTCACAGACATTTCGTCCATTTCACTCATTCGGTCAGATCGGATAGCAAAAACAAATTTTACCGGAATTGGTGAATGCCAGTCCAATTGTTCTTTGGTTCTATCTCGAAATGGAATCGCGCGAAGGCTTTCCCGAATTCTTTCCGGTAGTCGATCACTGACCATATCAGCTAGTTCCCGATTCAATTCTTCTTGATCTTTTTTATTGTGTTCAAAAAACTCTTCAAATTGATCAAAGACTAAAACGGGTGTTAAATTATCTTCTCCTTTTTTAAATTCACAAGCTCGAAGGTATTCCCAAAGTCCTGGTGTGCCCTTTGAATGAGTTTTTAATTTTGCCTCATTGAGGTAAGGCTTCAATTCGTTTTTGACCATTTCGACAGAACTGATCGCTGTGGTTTGCAAACGAATCTTTACCACATAATAAAAATCTTTTTCGATCAAAGGTTCAAGGCCAGCGTTAATCAAAGAACTTTTTCCGATTCCTGATTTTGCAAAAAGGACAACCAATGGTTTTGCCTTGACTAGGTTGTATAATTTCTTGGCTTCTAATCTACGACCGAAGAAGACATGGCGTTCATTTTTTTCAAATGCGCGTATTCCGGGGTATCGACTTTTCTTTTGTGATGCACTCATTATTTCAACATTTTTTTAAGGGCTTGAATAATGTTGAAATAAGCATCATCGGGAGTATTCCAATGATTACTGGTAACGGCCTCTCCGTTTTCTGGAAATGGTACTTTGGTTCGGAGGTGTTGATTTTCTCTCCAATCGCAAGGTCTTGCAATTATCGGTCGGAGTTTTGCTTTTTCATTTTTATCTAAATCACTAGCAATCGGAAGTAGTTTATCCATCAATTCTACATCTGCTAAAAAATTAGGACTCATGATTGGCAATATAATATCCGATTTTTTTAAGGCTTCTAAAACTTCGGCATGGTCCGTTCCTGCGATAAAATTTTCTGGATATTTTAAACTAATTTCATTGTTTTTAATTAATTGGCTCAGGCTGTTTTCTAATTCATTTTTAAAAGACTCATCTTTTTCATGATACAAAAGAAAAACTTGCTCAGTCTTTTGTTCACCTTCCGTTTTCTCTGGCAATACTTTAGACCTTAATTCTTCTAAAAAAGCATCTCCTTCTTTATCTATAAATTGAAAATTAAATCGCTCTTCATAAAAAGCCTTGGTCATGGAACTCACCGGGAACCGACTAGTACTTGGTGAGATGGTTGTATTTTCTTCTTTGAGTTTTAGACCATCTAAAAGCAATCGGAATTGCCAATTCTCTAAATTGAATCCAAAAAACAAATAAGTTTTTCGATCATCAAACTGGCCTAATATTTCTTCAGGAATTCTAGGATCATCTTTGACCATATTTCGAGTAAACTCTAATTGATCTTCTTCTGTCAACACCAAAGATTCTGTTTCATCCATCGAACCAAACAAATTATAAACTAAAGGATTTTCAGCGTTCACTTTTTCAAAGTCAACAAAACTTGCGGTGTCTCTTCTAAAATTATAATGCAAAGATTGCGGTTGCTTTCCTTCTTCACGCATCGCTCGCAACATATAATCATCAGGATTGGTATTGATGATTATATGAAAAGGAAGCTTTGCTAACCATTCGTAAGTTGCTGGAATCTTTTGTGAATTTTGTTGTATAAAATCTTTGGTAAGATCTTCAAGATCAACTCTTCTTGCACCTTTAATACTAAAAAACCGAAGTGCAGTATAAGGAAGATTTCTTTTAGCTTTTTGATCATAATCAACACCTTCTTGATCTAAAAAGTCTGCCAAGTAGGCTGATAATTCTTCTACCATAGGGAGCATCTCGCCATCTTTTTCCACGCCGGCGAGGTTAGGCCCGATCATCAAAATACATCGAGCCTCATCGAAGTCTCTCTTAAGTTTTATCCATTGGAGCTTATTCATTCTTCTTATTTGGTTTATGGAGCTGTTATACCGATAGTAAAGTGAAATAATCTCTAAAGGTACATCCAAGCATGGAAACACTTGGTTTTCAGTCTGAAATATATAAAAAAATGATGGGGAATGAGCCAAAAAAATCTTATTTTTTCAAGCAGAGGCATCGTTTTTCAATCTAAAAGGATAAGTATATATGAAAGCAATTGCTAAACATTAGAACTCATTTAAAAATCAATAGTGGATGTTATCACTTTACGTGATGCTATCGCTCTTCTAAAAAACATTTAAAACATGCGTTTTTATAAAAATATACTTTTCCTCAGTTTAAGTTTCTTGGTATTATTTACATCTTGTCGAAAAGACGAAATCGACTCTGGTAAAGAGTCTACTCCTCAACAACCTGCTATTATAGTTAACGGTTCAATTTCTGGAATAGTTACCAACCTAAATAATGAACCACTTCCGGATGTTGCGATAACTCAAGGACCACATTCAGCAATCAGTGACGAAAACGGATACTTCTCTTTTAAAAATATAAATCTTGATGAACGAGGTAGTTTGCTCTCTGCAGAAAAAGACGGATATTTTCCAAATGCTAAATTTGTACGATCGAAATTAAATAAACAAAATTTTACCCGTATAAAAATGATCAACAAGATTTTAACCGGTTCTTTTGAATCAGGTTCGGGAGGAATAATTACAACTTCAGATGGAGCTTCCATCACTTTCCCAGAAAATGGAATCAAACTAGATGGAGGTGGAAATTATTCTGGCTCGGTCAATGTATATGCGACATGGTTAGACCCAACAGCAAGTGATCTTGCGCAAAGAATGCCTGGTGACCTTAGAGCTTTTAATGAGGAAGAAGATCAAGTACAATTGACTACCTATGGAATGATCGGTGTTGAATTGGAAGGTTCGGGAGGAGAAAAATTAAACCTTGCAGATGGACAAACAGCATCAATAGAATTTCCGGTTCCTTCGTCATTATTAGGCAATGCTCCAGATAACATTCCGCTATGGTATTTTAATGAAGCCAATGGATATTGGGAAGAAGAAGGATCAGCGGTTTTAGACGGAAACAAATATGTGGGATCGGTCAGTCACTTCTCATTTTGGAATTGTGATGTTCCAAGTGATTTGGTTTTTATTGAAGGATTGGTCACTAATGAAAATGGCGGTGTAACAGATGTATCGATTGTTATTTCCGTAGTTTCCAGTGGAATCTCAGCGGTTGGTAGTACGGATGAAGAAGGGTTTTATTCTGGTTATGTTCCAGCTGATGAAGCATTAATTATTACTATCAATGATGTCTGTGGAAATGAAATATATTCTGCTGAGATTGGTCCTTTTGCAGAAGATGCGACCATCCCAACTATTCTGGTAAATATAGGATCTGCCAACTTATTGACCATCAGCGGAACATTGATTAATTGCGATGACCCAATCGACAACACCGTTTCCAATGGATATTTACTGGTCACTTACGACAACCAATATACTATATTAAATGTTGATGCAAATGGATATTTTAATAGTACCATTTCAGTTTGTAACGCTACCAGTATTACCACTAAAGGATACGATTTGGAAAACATAAGACAAAGCAATGAAGTCACACATGACATCACTGGAATCAGTAGTCTAGACCTCGAAGAAGTTTCCATTTGTGAAGAAATTGATGAGTATCTAATTTATACCATTAATGGAGTAAGTTTCTCTGTTACTGAATTTCAAACGATTGAAGAATCAGGTTTGCCGTTTTTGATTGAAGCCTCTAATCCTACAGAGCCAAATAATGTTTTTTCATTAACTTTCGATGGATTTTCAGAAGGACAATACACCTCAACGGGATTACACATGACAGGTACTGATCAGATATTAGTTTACCTTGCTACTTGTGAAGGAGGAGAATGCAGTGATGTTACGGTTGACATTTCAACTTTTGAAAATCCAGGTGGATTTATTATTGGGACTATGAGTGGAGAAGTCAATAATGGTGGAGCAAATTCATTCCCGATAAGCGCTGATTTTAAAATAACACGAGATTAGATTTTGATTAAATCATAAGCGAATAGTTACTAAACTTTCTCAATTTTTTGAGAAGGTTTAGTAAATTTTAAAAACGAATCCAACAAGATTCATTCATGACCGAGCAAGAAATTGTAAAAGGGTGCTTGAAAAAAGAGTCCAGGTATCAGCAATTGCTGGTGGTTCGGTACTCTCCTATGCTCTTGACGGTCAGTCGAAGATATTCCCCACAAAACATCGATTCCGAAGATGTATTGCAAGATGCTTTTATCAAAATATTTGAAGCGATTAAGCAATATGATTCAAAGAAAGGAAACCTTGAAGTTTGGATGCGGAAAATTGTAATCAATACCGCTTTAAAAAAACTCAATAAGAAATGTTTTACGCATGAAAAAAGTGTGGATCAGTTTCAGGACGTTCAGCTTGAACCAATAGTTTATAGTCATCTGGAAGAGGAAGATGTGATGGCATTGATCAATACTTTACCGGATGGATATCGGCAGGTTTTTAATCTAAATGTGATCGAAGCGTATTCTCATAAAGAGATTGGAAAATTATTGGGGATCAAAGAATCGACTTCCAGAAGTAATTTATCCAAAGCGAAAAATATTTTACGGATGAAATTAAATAATCAAGAAAAACAGGAATTATGGGCTCGGATAGGTTAGATCGTTTTATCAAGGGGAAGGTTCAAAACCATCAGACCGTTTCGGATACTGATTTGCTTTGGCAAAAAATCCAAGCTAAGCAAGCGGCGAAGAAAAAGGATAAGAGACGATTCTTTTTTATATGGTTCTTCGCAGGACTTCTACTTATCAGTAGTGGCCTTGGCTTGTTTTTCTATGCTAATGGTTCGACAGAAAAAGCAACAACTTTGGTCACTCCATCTTCAGTAAATAATGATCCAGTTCAATCTCCAACGAGCTTAGTTGAACCTGTTTCTGAATCAAAAGCTATGGAAAATAATCCGAAAGAGAAAGAATTAAATTTAATCGAACAAAACAATAAAATTAAAAAAGAAATTAAGATAAAAAACATTGATCTTTTAAAAGAGGAAATAATTTATTCCGGTTCAGATACTCCTACTTCATTTGATCAAGAATCTCTGAATTTAAAAGAATCCAAAGATACAGTTTCTACAAACAAAGCCTTTAAAAATATTATTCCAGATGATCAAAATCTAGCACCAAGTAATTCAAATTTCACCGCTTTAGCTGCACTACCCTTTCGGATAATTGAAATTGATTATTCTAATACATCTGATCAATTCGAAAAAGAAAATAAGACTTTTCCAAAATTAAAAAACCCAAAGCAATACAATCTCGCTACTGAATTATTTTTCAATTATGGACTGGTGAATAAATCTTTAAAAAGCAACAACCAAGCTTATCTCAATATTCGAGATTCTCTCGAAACGCCAATGGATGTTATCAGTGCTGGTTTAAATTTTAGGATTCAACACAAAAGTAATTTTTATCTAAAAACAGGTTTAGAATATCAACAAATCAATGAACGGTTTGAAAATTATACGACCTGGGATTCCACCGTAATTGAACCGAATCAAATCATTGAAATCATCTACAACATGGATGGTACGAGTACCAATACTATAGGAGATGGTTTAGTAGATGAGTCTTATTATTCCTCTAAGAAAATTTATAATCGATACCGAAGCATTGAGCTTCCAATACTGATTGGTTATTCATCTTCGGAACAAAGGCTTAACTGGTTTCTCGAAGGAGGTTTGGCTTTAAATTTATGGTTCAAACCAGGTGGTGAAACTTTAAGCGAATCCGGTCATTCTATTTTATTAAAAGAGGATCAATCATATTTTAAATCTCGAACGGGTTTAAGTTTAATTTCTGCGATTGGACTTTCTTACCAATTGAATGATCGATTTAATTTAAGTGCTGCTCCGAATTTTAAATATCAATTGAGTTCTGTTTCTTCTGGAATAAACCCTGTTGATCAAAAATATTTGACTGTTGGTTTACGGATGGGGATTGGGTATTATTGGTAGGGGATTTTTTTACAAACAAGTTGCAATCCGCCTATTTCACCTCGGCGTTTCTCATTTTCTTAGCGGTAAGAATACAAACCACTGAGAAGATGAGACCTACAAATATTACAAAAAATATCCTTTTACAATTTCCAAAAGTCAGCCTACTTCTGTCGACTTTTCAAAACATCAACAACATCTTCTAATTTAAAATCCTTCGCTGCCAAAAGCACTAGATAGTGATACATCAAATCTGCTGCTTCATTCAAAAAAAGATCTTTATTATCGTCTTTGGATTCGATGACCAATTCTACAGCCTCCTCTCCTACTTTCTGGGCGATTTTATTGATTCCTTTTTTAAAAAGAGAAGCCGTGTAGGATTTACCTTCATCTTCATTTTTACGATCTTGAATCACTTTTTCTAATTGGTATAAAAAGCCATCCGCTTTATTTTCTTCTTCAAAACAAGTATCCGTTCCGGTGTGACATACTGGACCTGTTGGAATTACTTTTATCAACAAAGTATCTTGATCACAGTCTAATTTGATACTTTGCATTTTTAAAAAATTACCGCTGGTTTCGCCTTTTATCCAAAGTTCTTTTCTGGAACGACTGTAGAAAGTCACGAGTTTGGTTTCCATGGTTTTCAGAAAAGCTGCTTCGTTCATGTATGCGAGCATAA
Source organism: uncultured Saprospiraceae bacterium (assembly GCA_937921595.1). Lineage (GTDB taxonomy): Bacteria > Bacteroidota > Bacteroidia > Chitinophagales > Saprospiraceae > JAHDHW01. The sequence goes on along the minus strand of CAKZTD010000112.1, from coordinate 41,595 downwards.
GAACTTTACAGGTAGTACTGTCTTGAATAATGACGGGAACTAGACCGTTTGATTTTTTGAAATTTATTTTATTAATCATGATTATTAATTATGTGGTTATGTGGTTATGTGGTTGGATAATTTCTGATGATGATATTTTCTTTCTTTAGATAATCTTTTAAATCTGGGATCGCGATTTCATTATAATGAAAAATACTGGCAGCCAAGGCTGCATCTGCTTTTCCATTTTCGAAAACATCTTTGAAATGGCTCATGGTTCCTGCACCTCCGGATGCGATGATTGGAATGCTCAATTGCTCAGATAATTGATATAGTGCATCACAAGCGAATCCAGCTTTTGTACCATCATGATCCATTGAGGTAAAAAGAATTTCCCCAGCTCCTCGGTCATTTAGTTCTTTGGCCCAATCGAAAAGTTTTAATGCTGTAGATATACGTCCGCCGTTGAGGTAAACGATCCATTCACCTTTAATTAGTTTGGCATCGATGGCCACCGTGATGCATTGGCTTCCGAATTTTTTAGAAAGCTCATCGACTAATTTTGGATTGCGAACAGCTGCTGAATTGATCGATATTTTATCCGCTCCAGATAGTAGAAGTTTACTTACATCTTCGCTCGAACTTATCCCTCCTCCAACCGTAAATGGGATATTGATTTGAGCTGCAATTTTCCGTACGAGTTCTCGAAGTGTTTTCCTTTTTTCGTTGGTGGCGCTGATATCCAAAAAGACTAATTCGTCGGCTCCTTGATTGCTGTATATTTTTGCCTGCTCGACAGGATCACCGGCATCACGAAGTGCTACAAAATTGACTCCTTTGACGGTACGACCATCTTTGATATCGAGACAAGGAATGATTCTTTTTGCTAACATATTTCTTAAGTTTCAACTTTCGATTATTGATGATTTTTAATCAAAAAACCCTTCTTTGATTTTGATTTTAAAGTAATTCGCTCAATTTTATTTTTCCTTCATAAATGGCTTTACCGACGACGACGGATTTGCAATTGATGGCTTCTAGTTGTTGAATGTCCTCCATAGATGCGACGCCACCGCTAGCGATGATATTTAATTTTGGAAATTCTGCCATGAGTTTTTTGTACAAATCAACAGAAGTTCCCCCAAGCATTCCATCTTTAGAAATATCGGTACATATAACATGTTTGACGCCTTGGTTTTCATTTGTTTTTAAAAAATCAAAAATGCTAATCTCACTGGTTTCGAGCCACCCATTCACCGCTAATTTCTCTTCTTTGACATCTGCGCCTAGGATTATTTTTTCAGGGCCAAATTTTTCTAGCCATTTAAAAAACAGCTTAGGATTCTTCACTGCGATGGTTCCTATGATCGCTTGGGTTGCTCCACTATCGAATACTTTTTGCAAGTCTTCATCAGTTTTGATTCCTCCGCCGAATTCGATTTCAAGCTTTGTGTTTTTAGCAATTTGTTGGAGTACTTTTTCATTGATCACTCGTTTTGCTTTAGCTCCATCAAGATCGACGAGGTGTAGTTTTTTAATCCCTAAGGATTCAAATTTCTGAGCTACTTCGAGCGGGTTCTCGTTATAAGTAGTCTGCCTGTTGTAATCTCCTTGGGAGAGGCGAACGGCTTGGGCGTTTATTAGATCTATTGCTGGTATTATTTCCATTTCTCGATTCGTTGTACTCCCTCGAAATGACAATTCATTCCTTGGAGTTTCGTGATTAATTAAAGTGACAAAAAATTCTTTAGTATTTGCTCGCCGATGGTCCCTGATTTTTCGGGGTGGAATTGGGTGGCGTAGAAATTATCTTTTTTGATTGCTGCACTGAATGGTTGAATGTAATTCGCCGTAGCAATCGTATAGGCTCCTTCCTCGACGTAGTAGCCGTGTACGAAATAAGTGTATTCATTTTCTAGTTGATTATCAAACAAAGGAGTTTTCAAATCATAAATTTGATTCCATCCCATGTGTGGTACTTTTTCGTTTTTATTGGCTTCGAAGTATTTTACTTTTTGAGGAATAATGCCAAGACATTGCGTGTCATTTTCTTCTGAGTATTCGCAAAGGAGTTGCATGCCGAGGCAGATTCCTAACACAGGTTGTTTAAGTTTTTTGATCACTTTGTCTAAACCTTTTTCTTTTAAAACAGCCATCGTTGTCGAAGCTTCTCCTACCCCCGGAAAGATGACTTTCTCTGCATTTTGAATCACTTCTGGGTCGTCGGAAAGTGTGGCTTCTATTCCTAACCTCTGGAGGGCGAAGAGGACGGATTGGACGTTGCCGGCTTTATAGTCGATAATTGATATTTTTGACTTTTTATTGAGCATTTTGTTTTTTTAGAAGTACCAGTTACAAATTTGCATTATTCAAACTTTCAAGTTACACCCTCTTTTGGTCGGGTTTAAACTTAAAAGAGTGGAGTTTTTTTTTGCCACAAAGGCGCTAAGACACGAAGAACAAATCTTAAAAAAAAGAAATTAAATTATTCCTTTGGTGCTTGGCATTTTTACGTTTCTGACATCTCTTCGGATGGCCATTTTTATTGCTTTGGCGAATGCTTTGAAAATGGCTTCTATTTTGTGATGCTCGTTGTTGCCTTCGACTTTTATATTAAGGTTGCTCTTTGAGGCATCTGAAAATGATTTAAAAAAATGCATAAACATTTCTGTGGGCATGTCGCCTATTTTTTCTCTTTTGAAATTGGCATCCCAGACCAGCCATGGGCGGCCTCCAAAATCCAATGCAACCTGAGCGAGGCAGTCATCCATTGGCAAACAGAAGCCATAACGTTCTATGCTTTCTTTATTCCCGAGTGCTTGGCCGAAAGCTTCACCTAAAGCCAATGCTGTATCTTCGATCGTGTGGTGCTCATCGATGTGAAGATCACCTTTGACTTTAATTTTGATATCTGCACCAGAGTGTTTTGCGATTTGTTCAAGCATGTGATCAAAAAAACCTAGACCAGTGCTAATTACGGATTGTCCAGAACCATCGAGTAAAAGATCAATCGATATATCTGTTTCTGAAGTTGTTCTGCTGACGCTGGCTGTTCGGTTTTTAAATTTTAAAAATTCATAAATTTCTGACCAATCAAGCGTCGTCAACATACAGGTATCTTCTAAACCTGCTTGGAGGTCAACCGTTTCTTTATTTTGAATTAGAATACCTTTAGCCTTAAGGTTTTTCGCTAATTGAATATCCGAAAGCCTATCGCCGAGCACATATGAATTTTCTAAATCATAATTCCCTTCCATATATTTTGTCAGCAGAGCTGTTCCTGGTTTTCGAGTTGGAGCATTCTCCTCTGGGAAGGTTTTATCGATGATGACTTCTGAAAATTCAACACCTTCATTTTTAAAAGCTTCCAGCATTTTATTATGAACGGGCCAAAAAGTATCTTCTGGAAAGCTGTCTGTTCCTAAGCCATCTTGGTTGGTAATCATGACTAATTCATAATCGAATTCCTTGACGATTTTTGACAGATATTGAAAAACCTTTGGATAGTATTCCAGTTTTTCAAAAGCGTCTACTTGATAATCGCTTGGTGGTTCGATAATGAGTGTTCCATCACGATCTATGAAGAGTATTTTTTTCATGATTTTATTTTATAAAGATTGAAGGTTTGTCTTTTGGTTTTCTATTCTTGAATTCAATATTTCCTGATAGACTTTAAGTGCTGTGATTAATTTTTGATTTTCTTTTGAGGTTCCGATAGTAAATCGAAGGCAATTTTCACAGTTGAATTGCTTAGATCGATTTCTCACAATAATTCCTTTTTTCAATAAAAAATCATATAGTTCGTCTGCGTTTGAAGTTTCTGCAAGAATAAAGTTGGCTTCTGATGGAAATACTTTTTTTATAAAATTGAAATCTTTTAATCGCTGATCGAGTTTCGCTCTTTCATTTTTGATCGTTTGAATTTCCTGAAGTACTTGTCCTTTATTTTCTAGTTTTTCTAAAACCGTCTGCTGCGTCAAGGAATTGATATTGTATGGCATTTTAATCTTGTTAATCCAATTGATCAAATCAGGATTTGAGAAAGCCATCCCAAGCCTTAAGCCTGCAAGTCCCCATGCTTTTGAAAAAGTTTGAAGGACAACAAGGTTTGGATTTTGATCTATTAAAGAAATACAAGACTGCGTTTCAGAAAAATCTATATAAGCCTCATCTACCACAACTATTCCTGAAAAATTGCTAATAATTTCTTGTATCTTTTTTATAGAAATTATACTACCTGTCGGGTTATTCGGATTGCAAATGAAAAGAATTTTTGAATTTTTCGAACCCAGATTATTTAAAGCTTCTATTGATGGTTGAAAATTTTTATCCAAGGCTAAAGTCTTCACTTGTACGCCTGCTATTTTTGCAAAAACGCTATACACACCATAAGTTGGAGGTAGTATCAAAATACTATCGTTCCCTCTTTCACAAAACAATCGGATCAATAAATCGATCGCTTCATCGCTTCCGTTTCCAAGAAAAATTTTAGAAGATTTGATTCCTTTTAGCTCCCCAATTTTATTCTTTAAATCTTTTTGCATCGGGTCAGGATAGCGGTTAAGATTTGTTTGAAATGGGTTTTCATTGGCATCGAGGTAGACTTCCGCTGTACCTTCAAATTCATCTCTAGCAGAAGAATAAGGCAGAAAATCTTTGAGGTCTCGGCGGACTAGAGAACTAATCGGAGTTTGTTTTATCTCCCCTAACTGCGCCAAGTCATCCTTTAAATTATTGTCCGACTTTAGCCGAATAGAAATAGCATTTTTATGTGCCTCTAATTGTTCCGCTGCTGCCATAAGTTCTATGCTTGGGCCAAGGTTTTGCAAGCCCATTTTTGTAATTTTTTGGAAGGTTATTTTTTTGACAAAGCTATCTAAAGAAACGCCACTATATGCTGCTGCATAACCATTTGTTGGTAAGGTATGGTTTGTTCCTGAAGCATAATCGCCTGCTGACTCTGGCGTGTAATTTCCAAGAAAAACAGAACCTGCATTTTTGATGTTTTCAGCAAATAATTCTGCCTTGTCAGTCGCTACAATTAAGTGTTCTGGAGCATAAAAATTTATTAAATCTAAAGCTTCTTTTTTATTTTCTACGATAATCGCAACACTGTTTTTTAAAGCCTCCTGAGCGATTGATTTCCTTGGTAATGCTTCTATTTGGTTTCCAATCTCAGCGTTTACCTCTGTTACAAAATCTTCTTCAAAAGCAATTAAAACTACTTGGCTATCCGCCCCATGTTCTGCTTGTGATAAAAGATCAGCAGCAACAAAAGCTGGTTCTGCAGATCCATCTGCTACCACTAAAACTTCTGAAGGTCCTGCCGGCAAATCAATCGCAACTCCTGCTCTACTCGCTTGTTGTTTTGCTTCGGTGACATATTGGTTACCTGGTCCGAATATTTTATTTATTGCAGGAATAGTTTCTGTTCCATAGGCCATCGCGGCGATAGCCTGAGCACCTCCGACTTTAAAAACCTTGGTGATTCCAACGAGGTCTGCGGTATATAAAATGGCTGGATTTATTGTGCCGTCCTTTTGTGGTGGTGTACATAGGATGATTTCGGAACAGCCTGCAATTTGTGCTGGTACGCCTAGCATTAAAACTGTCGAAAACAAGGGTGCTGTTCCTCCAGGAATGTATAGGCCGACTTTTTCTATGGCTACACTTTTTCTCCAACATTGGACACCTGGCATCGTTTCGATGATTTTGGTTTCTTCTTTTTGAGCGGTGTGAAACTGTTCGATATTTGCTTTAGCTTGTTGGATCGCCGCTTTTAATTTTGGGTCGACTTGCTGAATCGCTGCAGTTATTTCTTCTTTGTTTACTTGGAGTATTGACAATTGGACTTTGTCGAATTTTGTTGTTAGTTCAATCAGGGATTGGTCTCCTTGGACTTTTACTTGTTGCATGATTTTACTGACTGCAGATTCTAGATCTTTGGTTTCTATGGTGGGCCGTTTTAGGATATTGGACCATTGAGATTTTGGTGGATTATTTTTGAGTATCATTTTTTCTTTTTTGCGTGGAGCCTTTCAGGCTCTGGATGTGTTGAAGTTATTGCGTTGAGTCCTTTAGGTTCTTCGGGTATTGATTAGAGGATCATTTTTTCTATGGGGACAACTAGGATGCCTTCGGCGCCTTTGGATTTTAGTTGATCGATGACCTCCCAGAATTTTTGTTCGTTGACTACGGAATGGATCGCGGACCAGCCTGGTTCTGATAAGGAGACGACCGTTGGGCTTCGCATTCCTGGGAGCAAGTTGCTGATTTCTTTTACCTTTTCGTTAGGTGCGTTTAAGATGATGTATTTACTGGATTTGGCTCGGTTGACCGATTCTATTCTGAATAGAAATTGATTGAGAATTGCTTGTTTATCAATTGACATATTTTCATTGGCAACAAGGACCGCTTCGGATCGCATGATGACTTTCACTTCTTTAAGTCCATTGCTGAAAAGGGTGCTACCTGAACTCACGATATCACAAACGGCATCTGCTAATCCGATACTTGGTGCAATTTCTACAGAGCCACTGATTTTGTGAATTTCGCATTGGATGTTATTTTTTAAAAGATAGTCAGATAAGATTTGAGGATAGGAGGTTGCGATTTTTTTGGATTGAAACCAAGAGAGATCGGTAAATTCTTCACTCTTTGCAATGGCAAGAGATAATCGGCATTTTGAGAAACCTAGTTTTTGTTTGACCATGATATTCTTTGCAGATTCGGCGACTACATTTTCTCCGAGTATTCCGATATCTGCGATTCCATCTTCTACATATTGTGGAATGTCATCATCTCGGAGGTATAGTATTTCTAGTGGAAAATTGACTGCTGGAGCGAGTAATTTATTTTTCCCATTTTGGAGATTGATTCCGCATTCTTTAAGAAGGCCTTTGGAAGCATCACTTAGTCTTCCTGATTTTTGGATTGCTAATCTTAATGTTGTCATTTTTCGACTTAATTTATTCGCTCGAAATGACTCTAGTCATTATAAAGCGTCGTTGATTAAATTAGTTTGATTTCAGGCTTAAGAAACTTTGAAAGATTCTCAAACTAGGGCAATAAAAAAAGGCTTACCATTGCAAAATGGTAAGCCTTTTCAGAACGTATAGATATACCTTCCTCACCATTTGCAGCGTTCTACAAAAGCATGATGATGAAGATGGAAATTTTGATTAAAGTTCATTTCTGATATTTGACTGTTGTAACAGTTATTATTATCTTTTGTTTAATTCTTTGGTGACAAGTTACAAACTTGTCTTTATTTCTTTTTTCAAGTTACCTCTTCCTTATCCTTCGACTAAACTTGAAAAAGTGGTTAAAACTTGATGTATCTCTTTCATAAAACTAAAAAAGACCTACCGTATAAACGATAAGCCTTTTATTGTTGTTCTTGCATCAGCTCCTCATTTACGTTATAGACGTATTATAATGATGTGAATTCTGATGTAATTGGATTAAAATCATATTGCAGTGGTCATCTATAATTAACTGAGGGTAAAAATACGGTATTTATTTTGAGAAATTCAATTTTTCACTGGAGAAACTTTATTTTGAAATAAAAAAAACACTCCCATAACATATAGGCATAATACCTAATTTTCTGATTTACAATAAAGTACAATCAAAATGTCGGAAAAGTACATTTTAACAAGATGAAAGATCAATCATCTTTATGAAAGCCATGAGTTGCTTGTTTTACAAAATTAGTAGGAAAATTTTCAATCCCTGGAAAGCCAAGTCGAATATCTTTTCCATCATGTGGAATCTCAGCGGTACCAAAAATGTAATCCCAAATCGCTAACGTCAAGCCGAAATTAATTCCATATTTCCTACCCTTTGGCAATTCATAAGCATGGTGCCATATGTGCATTTCTGGGCTATTAAAAAGATACTTCATAATCGGTCCCAAAGCTATTGCTCCAATACTCGTACCTATTGCTACGATTATATAAGGATTGACAGTTGAGTTGATAAACACATTCAATTCCAACAGATTAAATCCTAAAACAATTCCAATCAGCAAGCCGAGAATACCACCTTTGATCCAACCTTTTACAGAGATATTTGAATGATTGAAATGACCAACTGCCAACGTAAAAATATGGATCACAAAAAATTGATCGAGACGCAAGCCTATTAAAAATGCCAATGGCAAATACTCAAGACTTTTGTAAACGACATTTTCCATCCAATGATATCTAAGGTGAGCCGCAAATCCCATCTCTTCAACCGAGTGATGGACTTTATGGAATTCCCAAAGAAAAGTCACTCTGTGCAATAAGCGATGAATCCACCATTGAATAAAATCTCTCAACACAAAACCAATCAATAGTACCGCCCATAATGGTAGGCTCCACAGAGGATTTAATTCTTTGATATCTACACCGACCAGAAAAAAGCCATCTTTTATAAATTCAACAACAACATTCGAAATCGGAGCATAAATAAGTAAGGAAAATAAAAAGAAGTTGAAAAACATGTAGAAGACGTCTAACCAGAAATCTTTTCGAAAATTAGCCTGATCTTTTCTCCATGGTTTTACAATTTCCAGTGCAAAGAAAAACACAGACACTAAGAGCAACCAATAAAAATAATTGTGCCAGCCCGGGTGAGTAATTTCATGCCATAGATAACTGGCGTATCCTTTATAACCATTGATAAATGCTTCTAGGTATTTCATTGCTTAAAGCTTTATTTGAAGTTGTTCAAGAATGTGTTCTGAACAACTTCATTTTTTAAAACAAACCAAAATATGAACATTTCTTCATGTATTCCAAAATAATAAACGTTGATTTTGATCAAAGTGTTTATTTTTTCATCAAAAAAGGCTAAAATTAGATTTCATAGGGCAATTTATAAATAACTCTTCATTTTAAAATTATCTATAAACAGGGTGGGTTTGGCTTTTTAAATCCTAATTTAGAGTTTTAGTAATATAGAAGAAATATTAAATTACTTCTTCGAAACTACTTAAGGGATGTTTTTGAACAACTTACTCAAATATCCGTACGATAGAAAAAGAAAAATAACACAATAATAACCGATGGCTAAAAGAACTAACCAAAATCCTAGAAATAAGAAACCTGATCCTTCAGATGATCAGACTATTATAAAAATTACTCCTAAGAGTAAAGAAAAGAAAACTCCTGCGCCTAGAAAACCTAGAGCTCCTAGAAAACCTGCGGCGGAGAAGCAAAATACGGAGGATTCTAAAACTCCAGCAAAAAAAACAACGACTAAAAAGGCTCCTGCTAGAAAGCCTGCGGCTCGGAAAGTTGTAAGTCCTAAATCTCAAACTCAGGACCAAACACCGGAAAAAAAACAAAGCCAGTCCACTCAACAACCTCGGACTCAATCTAAACCCAAACCACAACCGCGGACTCAAGCCAAGCCACAACCGCGAACACAATCTAAACCGCAAACGCAGGAAAAATCAAATCCTCAAACACAGTCTCAAAATAGACCTCAACCACAAAAACAAGCTCAACCTCAAAATAGGACAAGGCCTAATCCAAATCCAGAATCTGTCAACAGGCCTCAGCATAAGCCTGTTGAAAAAAGGTCAACGGAAAGATCGACAGATAGATCTTCGGACAGGTCTTCGGAACAGAACAAATCTTCTAATACATCAAAAAGTACTGCATCAACTCCTGTACAATCTAATGATTCTGTAAAAATTTCTCAAACAGTTGGAATCCTCATTGACGGGAATAATATCGAGATGAGTTTGACCAAACTGACAAATAATAAAAGTGCAGTTCTAAATTACGATACAGTCATTCCAAAATTATTGAATGGTCGTGGATTGAATCGTTTGATTTATTTCCGAGAGGGTCGAAGTATTTCTAAAAAATTAGCAGATCGTTTACATACCCATTATTTTGGATCGGTGGTTCCTTGTCATAAATCCGCAGATATTCCGCTTTCGATTAATGCTACTCAATTAGCAGATAAGGTCGATACCATTATCATTCTTTCTGGTGATTCTGATTATGTAGAATTAGTTCGGCATTTAAAATATAAAGGAGTTCGTGTAGAGATCGCAGCGATTGAAATTACTACAGCTAGCATCTTGAAAGATGAAGCGGATTATTATCATCCGATTACTCGGGCGGATGCTTTTATTTTAAAATAGAGAATAAAGGGATAGATTTCTCCTTCGTCGAAATAAGGATAGATCACCTACGGTGATAGTAATAGATTTGCTGCGTAAATAGTGAGGGAGAAGTTTATAATATTTGGAGTGATTTAAAGAATTAAATATGAGAGTTTTTATTTTTTGTATTCTAATTTTTGGGATCTTTGCTTGTACCGAAACAACACCTTTAGCCTCCCCTACTCTAACCGAAATTCCAAATCCATGCAAATCTGGAGGTGAAGCAAATCTTTTTGTTTCTAATAATGGCGATGCTTATTTATCTTGGGTTGAATACCTGAATGATACGACGGATGCTTTGCAATTTTCAAAATTGGAAACCGATCATTGGTCAACAGCAACTACGATTGCGACTGGAAATGATTGGTTTGTGAATTGGGCAGACTTCCCTTCTCTTGCGGTTCATGGAGATGGAAAAACACTTGCTGCGCATTGGCTTCAAAAAAGTGCTCCAGGAACTTATGACTATGATGTTCATATTTCGCAGTCGAGTGATCAAGGTAAAAACTGGTCAACTGATTTTATTTTGCACCGTGATAGTATTGCTGCAGAACATGGTTTTGTTACATTGATCGCAGCTCCTCAAAATAGGATACTCGCCACTTGGCTCGATGGCCGAAACACAAAGACAGGAGAAGCAAGTTCAGGCGATCATGGCCATGGTCATGGAGGAGCAATGTCGCTTCGTACTGCGGAATTTGATGAAGAAGGAAATATTTTTAGTGAAGTGGAACTGGATGATAGAATTTGTGACTGTTGCCAGACAGATGCAGCGATGACTCCTCAAGGACCAATCATTGTTTATCGAGATCGGACAGCTGAAGAAATCAGAGATATTTCTATCGTTAGAAAAATCGGATTAGATTGGACACAAGCTCGAAATATTTCAAATGATAATTGGCACATCACTGGTTGTCCTGTCAATGGCCCAGCTGTTTCTACTTTCAAAAATGAAGTTGCCGTTGCTTGGTTTACAGCTGCTAATGAAAAACCAATGGTCAAAGTAATTTTCTCCAAAGATGCTGGGGCGACTTTTTCAGCCCCATTAATTATTGATGACATTGATCCACTTGGACGAGTTGATATTTTTTTAGAAAAAGGAAATACTTATCTGACTTGGCTGGATAAAAAAGAAGATCAGGCAGCAATCAAATTGGCTATTATTGATTCTAAAACATCGACGCTTCTCAGTCAACATACTTTGATAGAAACTTCTGCTAAGAGAAAAAGTGGATTCCCTGTTTTAGAAAAAATAAAGGACAGGTTGATTTTAGCGTGGACGGAAATTGATGGGGAAGAGACTAGAATTAAGACTGGAGAAATTGTATTGTAAATATTGAAGTTGTTTAACAATTGGGTAAAAATCAAGGTAATTTCTCTACGATAAATTCCACAATAAAATTATTATACGAAGCAGAAAAAATAGTCTCTTTCCCTGATTTCATCTGAGTTTCGATCAAAGGAGAAGTAAGAGAAACACTTGCTTTATAAGTATCCTGATATTCTAAACCATTTACTGAATTGTATTTAATTTTAAACTGGTGTTCAACAGGAATGCTTGTTAAATTTTCAGCATTTTGCCCTTCACCTAACCACGCTCCTTTGATTGCAGCCACCTGAAGTTTTAATATTAATTCAGGAATATTTATTTTAATTCTTTCTGAAGAATTTGAAGCAGATAATAAATGAGAATAAGTGATTTTTGAAAGTGTAGGTGCTGATTTACCTGATTTAATATTTGAACAGTTTTTATTTACAACAAATATATTTTGATTGTCTAAAGTAAATTTGAAAATATCTTCGTCAATTTTTAAATCAGCAAAATATTCTTGAAACCACTTATAATTAATGTTCCATTCTACTTCAATATCAATAGCGCTTCCTTCTCCAATATTTATTAAACTCAATACAAACCAATCTGATATTTTTTCGTTTGTAAATTCTGGATTTTCAGATTGATTATCAAACGATTTATGAACGTTTATTTCATCATTATAGATCATGTCCTGGCAGGAAGAATCTACATGAATATAAACATTTTCAAAACTTTGAACTCTCGCAATTGGCATCATACTCAATTCTCTTTGAACTTTCATTTCCTTTAAAGTCAACAAAGAAATGAGTATCGCCAGAAAGCTCATTGAACCTAATAATATAGAATATAAACTTGATTTAGGATCAAAGATGTTTTTTAAAAATTTTATTGCTTTTCGCATTCTAATTCTGATCTAAATTGTTTTTATTAGCGATTTTATAGCGGTAATGATTTTTTCTAGTTCGCAAAAATCATCTGCCTCGAATCTAAAATTTTTCCGTCAACCTCCAAACTATAAACAAAAGTCCCGACCACATTATAACCATGATCATAAAGCACTTCATTAAAGCCTTGATTTAATTCTACTGCTATCCGCTTCAACTCTTTTCCACTTAAATCTCTGACCGCGATATAAGCTTTTTGATAGGAAATATTTTCATTCACAAAAAAGCCAATCAAGGTTGCTTCATCAAATGGATTCGGTCGATTTTGTAATAACTGAACCGCTTTGACTTCTTGCTCAAGCTCCCCTTCTTCTACACCTAAAGCGGTCACCAGAAAAAAAGATTCATTCGAAAATAAACTTTCAATTCCATTACTATCTACCGAGCAAACCGAAAAAAAGTAAGATCCAAAATTAGAAGGATAATAAGTTGTTGCTAAAGTATCTTCTAAGTCAACTAGTTCTAGAAAATCTAATCCCATGTGGCGAACGCCAATCCGATATTTTCCATAATCAAAATCATCAGTAACTTCTATACTAATGGCTCCACCTTCATTCTCCGCAGTAAAGCTTGGCGTATTAGGACTGATCCCTGCCATCCCTGCGGCAACACCATTGATCACTGTATTTCTAGCCAAATAATTAAAGTCAACAAAGAAACTATCCAGCACCATATCTCCATCGGTATCTACTCCGAGAATATCATCAGATGTATGTTGCCGATCATGATAATCAGGATCTGCTGCATTGGCATTTCCATGCTCATTGGCAGAAGTAAATCGAATCGAAGTGTAACTACGATCATTAAATGGAATGTGATCTCCTCCTCTACCAGTCCGATCCAAAGCAGACATTAAAGTGATCAACATAGGAACCGAAGCATTCGGCAACACCTCTTCTGTATATTCTAATTTCGAATATCGAGCGAGTCCTTTATGTGGAGTCGTAACACTATTTCCAGAAAAAATTCTAACCTGTGTACTATCAACTTCATTGAATCCCGGACAACTTGGAGCCGAAGATGTTTCTCCACAAATAACCCCACCAACGATGTCATTATTAAAAACAGCTTTGATGGGAACATTATTCTGCATCGACCATTCTGCAAAAGCATTCGCTCCAAACAAACCCTGCTCCTCTCCTATTGTTGCCATAAAAACAATCGTACTATTGTAAGAATATTGACTCATGACTCTTGCTAATTCAATGACCAAAGCCGTCCCACTTCCATTGTCTTCCATTCCATGAGCATCACAATTAATATCACAAGGAGTATCGCATCGGCTATCCATATGAGCTTCGATAATAATGACAGAATGATTATTTGCATCTAAACCTGGAAGCACTGCACAGACATTCCGATGTTGTCCCATGGCACAAATATCTTGATCAAATTGCATATAAAAAGGGATCAAACGATTTTCATTCTGGCTACTAAACTCTTCAAACTTCGAATGAACCCAACGTCTCGATGCTCCGATACCTGTCGTTTGCGAAAGTGTATCAGCACCGGTATTTCTATTTCCAAAACTGGAAAGCGTCAATAGATATTCTTTCATATTATTAGCCGAAACATTTTCTGTTATCCCGGCTACGATATCATCCGGATGATTTAAAACCGTAGTGGCCATATAATCTCCAGGATTGAAGTTCCCAAGAAGGACTTGCTCCGCTTCAGCATTCGTTGGATGAATATTGGTTTGAGCAAATAGGTTACAACTAAAAAAGAGAAAGACGGCTAATTGTATGGTTCTTTTCATGGTTAAGAAGCTTAATGATCTAGAAGTTGTTCAAAAATGAATTGATTCGGAAATAAGGTTTAAAATAGTCAATCATTAGCTTTTTTAATAAGTCCTTAGGAAGTATCTTTGTTTTTTGTCTTTAACAACATGAAACATGAACTTAGAATCGCTTAAATATCCTATCGGGAAATTTCAACGTCCTGGAGAATTCAATCCTCAAACGCTTAGGTCTTTTATTGCTGATATCGAGCAATTTCCGACTCAACTAGTCAAGGAAGTTGGCCCTTTGACACCAGAACAACAAGATTGGAAATATAGACCGGATGGCTGGTCGATTAAGCAAGTGATTCATCACTGTGCAGATAGTCATATGAATTCTTTTACTCGTTTCAAATTAGCTTTGACGGAAGAGAATCCAACAATCAAATCTTATCTCGAATCAGAATGGGCAAAGATGGTAGATTACGAAATCCCTGTGATTCATTCGATTAAAATCATCGAAGGTTTACATTATCGCTGGACTGCTATGTTGAAAAATATGAGCGCTGAAGATTTTAATAAAACGTTCTTTCATCCGGAGAGTAAAAAGGAATGGAGTTTGTATTTGACTGTGGCTTTATATGCTTGGCACTGTAATCACCACTTGGCTCATATTCGGCAAGCTGTGAAAAATTCTGGGGAATTTTAAATAAACTCGTCAGATCATTCTTAGGTGACTTATGTGGTTTTTCAATATCCTTTTTTTGAACCACATAAGTCACATAAGGAATGAATTGTTCTTTGTCAGTTTTCAATATTAATTTAAGTTTCCACTTTTACTTCCTTCTTCTCCATTCGTTCCATGTTCGGGTCCCACCATAAATGATATTGTCTTTTATCAATAAATCGAAAAAGGCTAAATCTTCTCTTGGGTAAATTAAATTCCAATTTGTTCCGCCATTTTCGGAACGATGGATTCCGTAATTGTTGCTAAAAATTCTAGAGGTTCCAGATTGAACAACATCGTAAATATAAGATTGGCCTCTTAGCCGATAGAAAATATTATCCCAGGTTTTTCCCCAATCTTTTGATCGAAAGAAATCGCCAGAGACATTCATTATAATGATTTCCTCATTAATGATTTCTGTGCTATGAGCAGCACCATCTTGATGAATCCATTCCCAGGTATTTCCTTCATCATTTGACAATATCGTTCCTTGACTAGCACCTGCGATTATCTTTCCATTCGCTTTATTTAAACTAACAATTTGATGATCAGAAAATGTAGTTTCCCACGCTCCCCCTTTGGTGGATTTATAGATCCCGATGTCTGTTCCTACTATCAAATCATCTCCGTTTTTTAGAATCCCTTGCACCCTTAGATTTGGTAAATCTTTATTGAGATTCGTCCAATTTTTTCCATTGTTTTCAGTAAGAAAAATCCCCTGACGATAAACACCAATGTAAATTTGGTTTCCAAAAACGTGTAGCGCATTTATTTTTTGATCGGGTAAATCTGCACTAATATGTAGACTATTGGATTGATTTTCTGTTGTAATAAATAATCCATTATTGTCAGTGGCAATGAGTATTTCATTTCCAAAATCTTTTAGAAAAGAGACTTGAGTGTTTTTTGGTAAATTGAGTTTAAGAGGAAGCCAACTTTGGCCTTGGTCGCTTGAGGTGTATACAGGATATCTTTGGGAGAGTTTTTTTTCTGTTTTAGATAATTCTAATTCTTCTTGGGAGGTTTCTTTTTTGTTTTTAAAATTGGAACAGGTAAGAATTGTAAAAAGAAAAAGAGGGAGAAAAAAAATTGTCGCTGTTTTTTGCATTTTGATTATCTTAAGGATAAGAAAGGTAATAATAGAGAGAGTATCATATACTTTTTTTTAACCATAGCGGACAAGTTACAAACTTGTCTTTATTTATTTCTTCCAAGTTACAATCTCCTATCGTCGATTTTAAACTTGAAAGAGTAAGGGTTTTGATTTCTAAATCATTCATCAACATTTAAAATAAACCCAACTTTAAAAACATTTTCGATAGAGACTCGAGGATCATTTTTCAACATCTTTCGGATTCGAGAAATAAAAACATCGAAACTTCGACCTAGGAAATAATCTTTCTTACCATATATTTTTTCAACTGCTTCTTCTCTTTTAAGAATTTGATTTTTGTGTAAACATAATAAATGAAGCACTTCGTTTTCTTTTTCTGTCATACGGGTAGTGGTGCCGTTAAAACAAAGTTCTTGTCGGGCATAGTCAAAAAAATAATCACCGATATTAAACTGAACAGGTACGACGACTTTAGCTTCTTTGCTACTTCTTCGGAGAATGACATTTAGGCGGCAAAGCAACTCTTGTTCATCAAAAGGTTTGGTAATAAAATCTTCCGCTCCTACTGAAAACCCTTGGAGTTTGTCTTCTTTCATTGACCGAGCGGTGAGGAACAAAAAAGGAGTTTGTTGATCAACATTTTTAATCTTTCTAGCAAGAGAAAAACCGTCCATCTCAGGAAGCATTACATCAAGAATACAAAGATCATAAGCTTCTTTTTTAAAGCTATTAAATCCAGATTCTCCGTCTCGGCAAAGTTTGACTTTGAAGTTTTCACTTTCTAAAAACTCCATTAATAAAAACCCTAAGTGGATATCATCTTCAACAATTAAAACGTTCCGGTTCATGGTCATACGATTTTATTTTACGGGTAAAAACAAGTCGAAACGAGTTCCTTTATTTAAGTCACTAAATATTTTGATCATTCCTTTGTGGCGATCTACAATCATTTTCACATACGCTAAACCTAATCCAAATCCTTTCTGATTATGAACATCTCCTTGATTGACTCTCCGATATTTTTCAAAAATCTCCTTTTGATCTTTTTTTGCAATACCGATTCCATTGTCCTGAAACTTTATGGTCACTCCTTCTGTATTTTTCTCGATTGCAATATTTATAATCGGATCTTTTTTAGAATACTTAAGTGCATTTTCAAGAACATTACGAAAGGCATTTCCAAGATGAAATTTATCCCCTTCAAGCATTAAGGATTCTTTTTTAATTTCAAAATTTATCTTAGCATTCTTCTCTTTGATTTGAAGATCCATATCCTGAATGACATTTTGAATCAAGTCATTTAAACAAAGTTCTTCCTTATCCAATTGATATTCACCATTTTCTAATTTTGCCAAATGAAGAATTCGTTCTACCTGATTCGCTAGTTTCTTACTCTCCTCTTTTACGACCGCTAAGTATCTTGCTTCTTTGGGACTAGTTTGTGTTTTTGCAAGTAACGATCCAGCCAAAGAAATATTGGTCAATGGCGTTCTAAATTCATGAGCCATATTATTAAAAAACTCTTTGCTGATTTCCTGCATTCGCTTTTGACGAATCATGGTGTAACTGGAAATGATAAAAAATAAGGTTATAAACGATAGGATGATAATGGATGTAAAAAGCATAAATTTCATCTTTCCAAAAATATATTGTTCTTTACCAGGAAAACTTATCTGGAGCAAGCTGCTTTCATTTTTTTCGAGCGGATTCAGAGAACAGGAATATTTTTTTCCCTTTTGCATTCCTAAAGTAAAAAATTCCATTTCCGGTTCGACAACTGCTACTTCATAATCCATTTTTATATCATAAAATCTCAGAGCAATTCCTAATGCTGATTTAATGGCTGGAATTTCGGCTTCGTTTTTTGTTTCTAATTGAAAACCATCGCTCACTTCCTGGATTGGCGAACATTCCTGCAATGGCAAACAAGAAGTTGATGCAGGAGCACAAGTGGCTTGAAAAGTTTTGTCATTTCCTAAAATTCCAACAGCATAACTCATCGCCATGGTCACCTTTTGGTTAAACTGCTCCTCGATAAGATTACGAGAATCAGTCATCCATTTGGTCTGAAATGCAAACAATGCAATCAAAGCCAAAAATGCGGAACCGATGATTATATTGGTTCTGTTCATAAGACTTTTTTTGATGGTAAATATTTTTTGATGGTCATCGTATTATAATAATATCAAATTACAAACCAATTTCACAGTAAAAAGATAGCTAACTTTCCTACAAAAAAAGGCATTATTCTCCTTAGATGTCTTGGATTAACAGCTCATTAACAAGTGAATAACAGGTTATCTACAGCTATATACTCTAATTTCCGATAATTTTGTTTCTGTAAATAATCGGTAGCTCAGCGATTCTGGGTGAAAATAAAACTTTATTAGATATGAAAAATTTAACGTTAGTACTTTTCCTAATGCTTTCTATGGCCGTAACCTCTGAGATCCAAGCTCAAACAGCTTGTACTCCTGCACAAATAGAAGCTTGTAAAAAAATGGGTGGAGACCAGTCAGCAGCTTGTCAAAAAATTTGCGATGGCAAAATGGCTTCTACGACAAAAACTGCTTCCGCAACAGCTGTAAAAGTAGTAAACAAATCCCCTGAAAAATCAAAAACTTGCGCACCAGCTTGCGCTAAAGGTAAGGTTGCATCAACTTCTGCAACTCCAGTAAAATTGGTAGGATTAGAAATACTTTCTACGGATTCTAAGAGTGGAGAATCAAAGAAAGTAGAATGTTCTAAGCCTTGTCAAAAAAAGACGGAAGAATAGAAGTCTCTTCAAAGCTTCAAAATTAAAAGAGCCAAGTAAATATAATTTACTTGGCTCTCTAATTATTAATACAACAATCCTAAATATTAAGGATTTACTTTAAACAATTCTACATCGAAAATCAAAGTTTCTCCCGGAGCGATATTAGGAGGCGAACCTCTTTCACCGTAACCTAAAGTAGAAGGAATAAAAAATTGAAATTTTGAACCTTCTTTCATCAACTGAAGTCCTTCTGTCCAACCTGGAATTACCTGACCAACACCAAAGGTTGCATGTTTTCCTCTTTTAAAAGAACTATCAAAAACTTCACCATTCATCAAACGACCTTCATAGTCTACTTCTACTCTATCAGCAGCTGTAGGAGAAGCACCTGTACCTTGAGTAATCACTTTGTATTGAAGACCACTTTCGGTAGTAATTACACCGTCTTTAGCACCATTTTCTGCTAAAAAGGCAGCACCTTTAGCTGCATTAATTTTACTTTCCGCCATAGCCTTCTTTTGAGAAGCTTGCTGAAGATTCATCTGAAATTTTTGCATTAAAACCTCCAGTTCAGGTTTAGGAATTAATCCATCAACACCTTTCATCGCATCATCAAAACCTGCTTTTAAAGCATTAGAATTCATAAGCGCTTCTTCTCCTTCTCCTTGGAAATTTTTGATTTGTTCTCCCATCAACATACCTTGTGCATAAGATGATGAATCTACAAAAGTCTTAAGGCCTTCATAATTACTTGAAGTACCAGCCCCTCCTGTGCAAGACCAAACTAAAGCCAATACTGGCAAAAACATTACTAATTTTTTCATTCGTTTAATTTTTGTTTTTATTTTTCTAATTGAAATTGAGATAGATTTCTTTTATCACAAATGGATTACTTGACAACTTTTATTAGCTCTACATCGAAAACCAAAACTTCTCCTGGTCCGATTTTCTGTCCAGAACCTCTATTTCCATAAGCCAAATCAGAAGGAATATATAATTGGTATTTTGCACCTTCTTTCATGAGTTGTAATGCTTCGGTCCAACCAGAGATTACTTGCCCAACACCAAAAGTAGCCGTACTACCTCTTTTGTAAGAACTATCGAAAACTTCACCATTGATCAATCGACCTTCGTAATGAACTTCTACTTGATCTGAAGCTGTAGGAGTTGCTCCTGTTCCTTCAGTAAGCACTTTGTATTGCAAACCTGAAGCAGTAGTCATCACTCCTTCTTTTGCAGCATTAGCGGTAAGAAAATCTGTACCAACTTTCTTAGCTGCTGCTGCTTTGGCAGCTTGCTCAGCCGCCATTGCCTCTTGGATTTGTTGTTGGAATGTTGTCATTAAAGCATTACCTGCCTCTTCATCAATCATTCCTTTTTCTCCAAACCCATCTTTAACACCTAAGCTGTAAAGTTTTTCATTTAATGTAAAAGACTCTGGAAGAGCTTTTTTCAACTGGGCAGCACTAGCGGTTCCCAGATAGTAAGCCACAGAATCATTAAAGGTTAATAATTGTGGAATTGCAGGCAAAGTTTGTACTACAGGTTTTACCTTTGGAGTACATGCCAAGGCCAGAATCAATACTGGCAATAGATATAATGTTTTTTTCATCATTTTATAATTTATTAAGCAAATTGGTCAAAACGGCCGCAAAGTACGGAAATATCTCCGAATTCAGTACAAAGAATAAGCCTTTAGCTAACAAAATAAACTTTTATAAAAAGTTCAATTAAATGGTACACGATATTTTCGAACCAGTTCAAGTGATAATATTCCTATTTAGATTGAGCAATAAATGAAAATTATCCTAATCAGTCTATTCAACAACACTTTTACTGGTACACTTTTTGATATTAACATATATAACTAGTTTTTAATGTTGGGTCAGAATCCGAAATTAATCCCAACATTTAGCCTATAAATACGTAAACACTCCCAAATAGTATTCGAATTTGAATATTAAACCTAAAGAAAAGTGACTTGGGGAATAAGTTTTATCCACCCCCCACTCTATTTTAATAGAGTTCAGTAGATTAATGAACAGCGAAAAACAATCTAAAGATGCATACAAACATTGTTGAGATGTTCAAGAAAATTAATCTACGGATAATAACTAACACCTAGAAAACCATTTTTAAACAAGTCATGAACCTACCTATTAATTTAGGTAGGTTTTTTTTATTTTTAGTGTCAAAAACTAATGATTAAATACATTACTCTCCTCCTCTTTTCTTCTTTCCTATTTTTGTTAGCCTGTAATAAATCAATTTCTAACAACAAATTCCCTGATGCTTTTCCTAATGAATCTTTTGAGGAATTAGATCCTTCAGCATTTAACGAGTCAATAAAAGAGGCTAGATATATTACGAATGCAGGTGCTTTTATGGAATTATATTATCCAAATAAAGTTGCTCCTAATGCTGAAGGCAATGAGTCCATTGATATTACTCCAACCGATTTGAAAAACGGGTATCATAAGGTCCTTATGATTCATGATCGAATGCTAGATGATTCTCAGCGAGGCATCAAATTGATCATGATAGCTAAAGAAGATAAAGGGCTTTGGCAGGTTGTCATGGTGAAAAAAAACTGGCGATGTTGGAAAGGTCGTGGACATGAAGATTGGGGAACAGAAAATTGCAATTAAAGATTGTCATTCTTAGTCCGTCTAAAAATGTCGGCATTAATATTTTTAGCTGCAATACTCCTTTGTTCACAAATCTTTTTTGAAGGTTAATTGTTTATTAAAAACAATCAAACTCCTAAAACCAAAAGATATGAAACAGCTACTTTTCTTATTTTTAATAATTTTTGTTTCATCCAAAACGTACTCACAAGTGGTACATACACCAAACACTTGTCTTTCCAAATGTGATGCTGCTGGTGACGAACTTAAGAACACAGATTTAGTTCATCTCCAAATGTTAGACCAGCAAATTATGAAAAGTATTATGGGTGATTCTTCGACTTTTGTTTTTCCTTTACGAATCGGAGTCGTTCAAAATAATGCAGATAGTATCTCGACTACCGAATTAGAAATTCGAAAAACCATTGACATTTTAAACATAGCTTTTGTCCATGCTGACATTCAGTTTTATATTGGAAAAATTGAATACATTCAGTCACCACTTAATATTAGTTTGTTGCAAGAAAATTACTACGAAGCTTATAATACATTTTCACAGCAACATGATCTTCAAGACACCATCAGTCTTTTTCTTTTTGACTATGATCCAATGCTTTGTGATGTAAAAGACGGCTACATTAGTTGTGGAAGGACCGGAGGATTTTCTTATATTTTATCTGAACGAACGAATAATATCGTCCTCAGTAAATTTGATATGGAAGACCATAAAATCATTGTTCATGAGTTCGGTCATTTCTTTGGTTTGTACCATACTTTTGAAGAACATCAATTTGGAAAAGAGTTACCTTCTGGTGAAAATTGTGCAGAATCTGGTGATCGAATTTGCGATACACCTGCCGACCCAGGAACGCTTTATGAAGTCTATGTCAATTATTCTAAATGTGAAATGATTGGAAATATCGATCAGGAATCAGGCTTCAAATATTTGCCTCTGATTCAAAACTTCATGTCTTATTACAAACCTTGTTATTTAAAAAAATATGAGTTTACTCCGAATCAATTGGAACACATTAAAGTTGCTTCCAGGAATCCTTTGAGGGCTAGATTCAGAAGTAAAGGCTGAAGGAAATCATTCTTATAATGCCAATCAGGAATTAAAATATTGATAGTCATGAATTTCTTCCAAGCTAAGAAAAATGTCATTATGTATTAGATTTCCGGACTCTCCTAACACCGTTTTAATCATTTAAAACTAAACGCTTCAGTGTCATTTTATTATATTTCAAACCTGATTCTCATTCACACTTTATTATAGAACATCATGCAAGACAAAAAATTCAATTTCTGGTTACAATGGCTGATCGTTGCAAACGTTATTATCATCATCATGGGATTTATGGTTGCTTTCTTTGGAGATAGCTTTCTTTTTTATTTCCATAATGAAGCGACAAAAGAGGTTTTCTTTGAAGGAAACGAAATTCAAGGATCGACTCTTCATTATAAAAAATTTCTCTATGGAATTATTGGTGGAACAATGGTCGGCTTTCAAGTTCTGATGCTTTTTATTGTTCATTATCCTTTTAGAAAAAAAGAAGTTTGGGCTTATCGAGCCTTATGGGCGGGATTGCTTTCTTGGTTTGTGATTGACACTTCACTTTCTACCTTTCATGGAGCTTATCATAATGTTTATCTTATAAATCTCTTTGCTTTGCTTTTGATGGGATTGCCTTTGGTGATGACTAGGAAGTATTTTCGATGAGCTTAAAACATAAGCTTCGAGCTGCATGTTTTTAATAAAAAACGATTTATGAGTAAAAGAAATTCGTCAACAAAACAAAACTTAGCTTATTTAAAAAAGCAATGGTGGGATCTACTTACTTTATTTAATCAAGATGAATCGGCCATCCAAAAACATTGGGATGAAATCTTCCAATACTATTCTAAAAAGGATAGAGCTTATCATAATCTAAATCATCTTTTCGATATTTTCACAAAACTAGAAAACCATACTTCCCTTATCCATGACCTTCCAACTATTCAACTTGCCATTTGGTATCACGATATCATTTATCAAACATTAAGCAAGCACAATGAAGTAAAAAGCGCTGTTCTTTGTTCAAAAAGATTAAAAGAAATGAACATCGATAGCTCCATTCGAGAGAAAGTATTTAAACTAATTTGTTCTACAAAAAAACATGAGATTGAAGCCTGGGAAACGGAAACAGAGAAAAGTGATAATGCATATCTTTTAGATTTAGATCTTTCGATACTTGGGAGTCTTCCAGAAGAATATCAAAAGTATGTTTTACAAATTCGGAAGGAATATAAAATTGTTCCTTCGATCCTTTATAATCGTGGACGAAAAAAAGTATTAGCACATTTTTCTAAAATGGATCGAATTTTTAAAACAGAAATATTTCATGAGCTTTACGAAGAAAATGCTCGGAAGAATATTGAAGACGAGCAGTAATAATTTCCAAAAACATAAGCACTCTCCTTCTTAACAAGTTCTTAAGCCAATCGTTAATTTAAAATTAAGATTGTGATTTTTTAGTTTGCTCAAAAGGTCTCGAGGTATGAACTACTGAAGACCTTTTTAAAAACTAAAAATCACAAACATGAAAAAGTTAATGTTATTTGCAGTCCTTCTAGGAATTTTATTTACTGCATGCAAAAAAGAACCTATCCTAGATTTAGACCCTGGTCTTATCCTTGGTTATAGTACCGACATGGGGCCACTGAACACCGTCAACAAAGTATGTAACGCAGTACTCTGCTTTGAAGACGAAACTCATTTCCGAAATTCTTACGATTATTTAGAAGGCAAATATGACAGTACTTCACCGACAGACTCTACCGCATACCTTGATTTTTTTGAAGATCAAAAAGATTTCAAATCACTAAGAAGACATGTTGAGAATCTTGAAAAGCAAATGGAAGCTCAAAATATTCCAATAACCGATGCCAATGATCCTGACAAAACTTTCTTTGAGGATGATGTCATGAAGACTTTTCTTAATGAAGATAAACTCGTCAAAATTGGAGATACGGTCGTTTTGTATCTTGATGAATGTGTGATTTTTAAAGCACCATTTGAAGATTGTCGAGGTGTTACTTTAATGAGTCAATTTTCAAAATTGATTGAACAAAACGAGATTGAGGCAGCTAATCAATTTATGTTTGACAATCCAGAAATCCAAATTGAAAACATTTGTGATTCAGGATCAGAACGAGGAAACTGTGGAATCGTAGCAGACTTCCAAACCTCTATCAATTGGACCGCAGACCCAGATTTTGTTGAAGTAACTTTAGACGCCAATGCTTATTCCGATCGTCCTATATTATTTAGAAAATGGGGATTTAGATATGAAAGTGGTATCGACGTTATTCAAGGAGAATTATTCGATGTAGAAACAGACATCCTTGGAATTCCAATTCGAATTAGATTGGTTACAGGAAGAACAGTAATATTGAAAGTGCCAAGGTCAAAAGATTTCTTTGAGGTTTCTTATAGAGCGACAAACTTGCTTTGTTCGAATAAGATAACCAAGCGCATCAACATTGCTTGCGGAATCAACATCAATAGAAGCTATGGCCTGAATGATAATGTAACCTTTACTGTCGATCATAATCCTGCTATTCCAATTACTGGTTTCAATTGGATCTTTGGTGATGGAGCAACAGGAACAGGAAGCACCGTGACACACCAATATACTTATTCAGGTTGTGGAGGATCATTTGATGTGTACGTAATTCCTCAAGGAACACTACCTCCTGAATGTAGTTCAGATATTGGAACTCGAGTAAAATTGGGTTGGAGAAAATATAGATCTTCCGGATCAAAAACAGAAAGAGAAACCTTGAATGGGCAAAAGGTAAAATGGAAAATCAAACAAAACGGAGATCGACTTTTGGGTAAAAATAAAATCAAGGCAAAGATAAAAGCCAGAGGATTTAGAGCCAGAGCAGATTTTGATATTAGCTATTCTGGAAACATCTATCTTGATAATCCAACTTGCTCAGCTTACGATCTTTCTACCGTATCTTCGACTTCTGGTTCGAATAAAAAACGATTGAAAAATGTTTATAAAAGAAGTGATAAATTCAATCTAAAACTGACAGATATTTATACTACTCATTTTACTGTTGATGGTACAACATTTGACAGAAAATTACAAGCAAGTAGTATGGCCCCTGAATAGAAATAAGAATATAATGTAAAAAGTCATCCCGGGTATTGTTAACAATACTCGGGATGACTTTTTTTTAAAATATATTTAATCTGCTACAAATTAAACACCACCGTATAAATCGCCCAAACACCTTCCGGCTCCCACTTCGGGCCTTCTTCCAATAACCGCTTCGCTTCCTGATCGCAACCACTACCGAGCGTATTTAAAATTTTCAAATCCTCAGGGGTTCCATCTTCTCCGATAAAGAACCTAATTGTCACACCACCTTGAATTTTATTTTGCTTCGCGAGTTCAGGATAATTAAGATTTTTATTGACGTAGCGTTTCATCTTTTTAAAACCAATAATAGGTTTTGCATCACTCGATGTATCGCTTTTGCTACGTGATTTTTTCTTTGCTTTATCTACAGCATAATCGGTGACCACTATCTCCGATAATTCAACACTTCCTCCCTCCATCGAAATTGGAAAATCTTCATCTAAACTATTTACCTCAAATTCCTGATCAGTATATCCTGTATAACTAGCGATCACTGTCCAAGGTAAAGGTTGATCGCTTTTAAGAAAATAATTACCATCAAAATCAGAAGTTGTACCTGTACCTGTTTCCTTGATATAAATACTAACACCGATCATAGCTTCTCCAGATTCAGGATCAACAACAGTTCCTTTAAGACCACTTACATTATAAACAGTCGATGATGCTACATCTGTTGGCAAACTTCTTTCAGCTTTTGCCCTAGCTTCAGTTGCATTTGCTGAAACTATTGGCGCATCTTTAGCAGCTGCGATTCCATCATCTTCCGCTCCACCAATTGGTTCATTTTCAGGAAGCTCAGTATTACTATAAGATGCAGCTTCCTCAGCAACAATCACAGAAGGTGATGCAGTTACTTCCGGTCTTATTCCTGCACCGCTATTTGTATTTTTTGATATTTCTTTTGCTGAAACATTAGCTAATGCATCTTCATCATTTGAATCATTAAGATCAAAATCATTCTCCCCTGTACTTGTCAGATCGGCTTCTTCAATTACACCAGCTTCAATATTTGATGGATCTAATTGAGGTTTTATGCTTGGCTGTCTTTTGCTACTATTAGCAATCTTCAGTTCTTCCTTTTCTTCGACTTCATCAGCATCACCGCTATTGAGTTCTTCTTCATTTTCTATATCCTGAGATTTTATTTCTGCGGAAGGTGCAGCACTAGGGGAAACGCTTTCTTTAGTCTTTGTTTCTCTGGGTTGGACGGATTCAGCAATTGTTCCCGAATCAGGAAGTTCTCTTTGCGTCCAGAAAAACAATCCGATTACGCCAATAAAAGCTGCCGCTGCCGCCAAAGTTCTCCAATTAAATTGAGTTCCTTTTCTATCGGCCTCATCTTTAGCATACTTCCCTTTGAGTTGATCTTTTAAGCTAGCGATAGTTTTTGAATGATCAGCCTCAGGCATAGATCGATAGCCATCCATCGCATCCTTGAGGAAGGCATCGTTTTTACCCAATTGGTCAAGCCGCTGCTCTGATTTCCAGTCAGCATCTCCGCTTAGCCATTTTTTTAGTTGATCAAACATATTTTTTAATGTTCTAAAATTTAATTCTATTTGCGGATAATGCCGCAGACAAGTTACAAACTTGTCACTATTCGCTACTTCCAAGTTACAGCTTCCTTCGATCAGCTTAAACTTGAAAGAGTGTTTTTAAAATCTTAGTTCCTTTAATCTATTAAGAACTCGCTGCTTTTGATTCTATGCACATTTTCAAATTCCTCCGCCCATTCTGAATATAAGAACGAATCCTTCCTACCGCTTCTTTTTTCATCTCTGCAATCTCTTTATAACTTTTGCCTTGATAATAGAACAGTTGTACACATTCCTTTTGTTCACCAAGCAATTGTTCAATACAAGCTGTTAAGGCTTTTTCACGCTCCAAAGAAGGGTCTTCTATATATGGATGCACAATTTCCTCAGATTGCATAAATTCGGTCTCATAAGAAACTGTTAAATGTTTTCCACGCTTCCTAATGATCTCAAAACAATGATTTTTAACCAAAACGTGTAACCAAGGCCGAAAGTCTTTAATATCCTGAGTTTTCACTTTTACCAATAGTTTTTCAAAAGCAGTCATAAAGGCATCCTGTGCTTCTGATTCATCTTTCAATATTTTCAAACAAGTTCCATAAACCAGTTCGGTATAACGCTCATAGAGGGTCCCGATAAGCTCAGGGTCCTCCTTTTTTTTATACAATGAAACCAATTCCAAATCGGAACAGTCCTCCCGTCTTTTACGAAAAATTCGAAGCATAGATTTGACTTTCGAGATAAAATTAAAAAAAATCTCAGCCCTTTTATGTAATCCCGGACTTTTATGCATCCATTATTTGACAGCTGATTTTTAAATCACCATTTTTTAAAAATATAAACTATGCAAAAGTCATCTTTCTCTCTACTAATATTTTTACTCGGAACGACTTCTATATTTTCTCAAAAAGCACTGACCATGAAAGGTTTAGTGGTCGATGGGGAACTTAATGAAGCATTGATTGGAGCAATGGTCGTTCTTCAAGATAGTGATGATGGACGTACTTCTACAGATTTCGGCGGCAGTTTTAAAATAAATACAACAAAAGGCCTTCCTTGGCATATTACCATTAGCCATATCGGTTATCATGATAAAAACATTAAGGTTGAAAGCCTAAAGGAAATTCCAATTATAAAAATGGAAGAGAATCCTGATGAGATTAATAAGATAATCATATGTCCGCTTCCTCCTCCAATAAAAATTGATACTCGAATAATCAATGGCCGGGTGATTGATAAATTAAATCAAACGCCATTGATTGCTTCAACGATAAAAATTGAAGGCACTAAATTGAGTACCGTTACAGATTTAGAGGGATACTTTGAATTGGAAATTCCTACACATTTATCTGTTGAGAAAATCATTTTCAACTATACTGGATACGAGACTCAGCAATTTCATTTAAAACATTTCACCAATGACTTGGTCATCGAAATGGACCAAGGAGTTATAGATTGTAGAGTTCTTATTCTTCCAGAAACGAAAAAGAAAAAAGGTCTTCGAAGTTTTTTTAAAAGAAAGAAAAGCAAGGGTTAAATACTTATCTAATTCCAAATATGACGTCAAGTCCCCAATTGAAGTTTATAAAAATATTATCAACCATAAAAAATCAAGCTATGCAAAAGCATTTATTTTCAATCGTACTATTACTCTCCATTAGTTTATTCAACTTCACCCAAACAACGATTACCGGAACCGTTGTAGATGAAAACGGAGAACTATTAATCGGAGCAAGTATTTTAATTAAAGGAACAAGTCAAGGTGCTGTTACTAATATTGATGGAAACTTTTCTATTGTTTCTAATCAAGGATTACCGGTAACTTTAAGTGTCTCTTATACCGGATATGACAAACAAGAGGTTGAAGTTACCTCTATAGAAAAACCATTAAAAATTGTTCTTTCTTCTGGAACAACTTTAGACGAAGTGGTCGTCACTGGTTATGCAATCGAAACCGAAGAAAGCAAAGGAACCTTAAGTGGAGCTATCAGAAGAATGAATGATAGAAAAAAAGAAAAACGTAGATCCAAAGATATTGCCCAGTCCAAAATGCTTCAAGGCAGAGTAGCCGGAGTACAAATTTCTCCAAGTAATGGATACGTCAAACACCGCCCTTCAGAACCTGAACAAAACCACAACACCGAAGATTACAGTGCCATCAATGAGAACCGATTTTTAGAAGTCAACAAAGAACCATTGTCCACTTTTTCTATTGACGTTGATGCTGCATCTTATGCTAACATGAGACGTTTTATTCAGAATGGCCAGAAGCCACCAAAGGATGCCGTACGTATCGAGGAAATGGTTAATTATTTTGAATATGAATATCCACAGCCACAGAGCGAACATCCTTTTGAAGTCGTTACTGAAACTTCAGATTGCCCTTGGAATAAAGATCACCGATTATTCCATATCGGTTTACAAGGAAAGAAAATCGCAACGGAAGACCTGCCTGCATCTAATCTAGTCTTCCTGATCGATGTTTCTGGAAGTATGAATTCTTACAATAAACTACCATTATTACAATCCTCTTTTAAGTTATTGGTGGATCAATTACGAGAAGAAGATCGAGTAGCGATTGTCGTTTACGCAGGTGCAGCGGGTGCCGTACTTCCGTCTACAAGCGGGGCAAACAAACAAAGAATAAAAGCAGCGATCAATAAATTAAGTGCTGGTGGTTCTACGGCTGGTGCTGCAGGAATTAATCTGGCTTATAAAATTGCAAAAGAGAATTTTGTAGAAGGTGGAAACAATCGAGTAATCTTAGCGACAGATGGAGATTTTAATGTCGGAACGAGCAGTGATGCAGCCTTGACAAGACTCATTGAAAAGAAAAGAAAAGATGGTGTGTTTCTAACGGTGATGGGTTTTGGAACAGGAAATTACAAAGACAATAAAATGCAAGAATTGGCTAATAAAGGTAATGGAAACCATGCCTACATTGACAACATCAGCGAAGCTAGAAAAGTATTGGTCAATGAATTTGGTGGTACATTATTTACAATTGCAAAAGATGTAAAATTGCAATTAGAATTCAATCCTTCAAAAGTAAGTGGTTATCGATTAATCGGTTATGAAAACCGTATGCTTGCCAATGAGGACTTTAATGATGATAAAAAAGATGCTGGAGAATTGGGTTCTGGTCATACGGTGACTGCGATTTATGAAATCATCCCTACTGGTGTCAAAAGTGATTTTCTAGGAAGTGTTGATAAGCTAAAATACCAAAAAGAAAAAATCAAAAAGAGTGCTTCTAAATCAGACGAACTACTCACTATCAAACTTCGTTATAAAAAACCGGATGGCAATAAAAGTCGGTTAATTGAAAAGCCTGTGCTTGACAACAATTTGGAATTGGAACAAAGCAGTGATAACTTCCGATGGTCAGCAGCTGTTGCTTCTTTTGGGATGATCCTTCGAGGTTCAGAGTTTAAGAAAGATGCAAACTATGACATGGCCATTGAGCTTGCGGAGAATGCAAAGAGTTTAGACAAAAATGGTTACCGAGCAGAGTTGATTCGAATGATGAAAGATATGCGAGCAATGGAGGATACGACGGTGGGACAGAAATAGTTTTTTCTCGCTGCGCTTGAAAAAAGGGATAGATTCCTTCGGAATAGTGAGTAATTCAGAATCGCTGCGCTTTCTGAAGGGATAGATCACCTTATGTGATAGGGATAGATTCTCCCTACGGTCGAATAGTGAAGTGAACTTGAAACATGAGGAAAAATCCTTGTTAGTTAGTAACTATAAAATCTATGTGTTTTCTGTGCCTTTGTAATTAAGATATTGCGGAGGTACAGAGAACATATTTTCCATTTTATTTAGTTTGATTTTCTTTAAAAATGTAAAGCTTTTGAAAAAAATATTCTTCCTCCTTTTACCAGTTTTATTCTTTATGCATTGCATGAGCAATAAAAACATTCTAGCATTGGATAAAAATAACGAGCGGTTTTACCCACTGGTTGATCATGGAAAATGGGGATTTACTAATGAAGATGGAAAGCAGGTCATTGAATGTAAGTTTGATTCTGTAGATTTCTTTTTCAACGGATTAGCGATTGCTAAATCTGGTGAAAAATACGGCTACATTAATCAAAAAGGAGAATGGCATCTTAAACCGAAGTATGAGGGTGTTACTCGATTTTATCGAGATTATACTTCTGTAAAAAAGAATAACAAATACAAGATAATTAATCGCAAAGGGAAAAAAGTAAAAGAAGAAATTTTTCCCTTTAGCACTGGTTGTGTTATCAGTTACCCTACCGATCCTAAGAAACATTCTGTAAAAAAAGAAGGGAAGTATGAACTCGTTTATGAATATTATATTCAATACGATTCTTTAAATCATAAGAAACTTACCGATACTACAAATTTACAGCTAGACTCATTGATCGGATATGGTCGAAATAAAATTCTAGTGAAAAAGAATGACAAATACGGTTTCTACACAGTAAAACCAAATCAACCGATTATCATCCAATACGAAGCAAAAAAAGATTCCTCCCAAGAAGCAAAATCTATAGTCAATACTCAGATAGACTTTATTTATGATGACATAAAATTCGAACGCTTTATGGACAATGAAATCTTTGTTGCAAAAGTTAGAATCGGAGATAAATGGGGTATGATCAATGGAAGTGGACAAACTACAGTGGAAGCCATTTACCACAGTATTAAACTCGAATCAGGAATTTATGCATTAGCAGAATATGAAAAAAACAAATTTGGGTATGTAAAATTTGGAGGCAAAGAATATTTTAAAAGAACAGTACCTAGCAATTAAAAACTTATGAAACGAATCTTTCTATTTACTCTTTTCTTTATTAGCTCAATATTAGTATTTAGTCAGCGATCTAAGGAATATTCTAACTTCAAAGAGGCAGCCAAAACACCTAAAAAAGTTTACTATCTTTTCGCAGGTAATGATGACGCAGATTCTTTTTTAAAAGATTCGTTTCAAACATTTCCGAAATTACGCCATCTAAACATTTATTTTAATTCATATCACGAACAATTAAATGCGATTGGCAACCTAAAGAAATTAAAATCACTTTGGTTTCGAAGCAATAATATAAGCAAGCTTCCTGAAAGCTTAGGCAAACTAAAACGATTAAATACTTTAGATTTATCTGACAACGATCTCAGAGAACTTCCAAAATCTATTACAAATTTAAAAAGACTAAAGCGTCTGAATTTGACTGAAAACAGGTTAACTAAACTTCCTGATAATATTGGACGATTAAAAACCCTAGTCCATTTCGAAGCCTACCATAATCAATTGACAGAGATCCCTCATTCTATTGGCAAATTGAGAAATTTGAAAGATATTAATTTCGGCGGAAATAAATTAGAATCTTTACCTTCCTCCATTGGCAAGCTAAGAAATTTAGACCTTATGATCTTTCAAGAGAATCGAATTACTAGTCTCCCTAATTCTATAGGTAAATTAAAAAAACTAACCTGGCTCGCTCTCTCAGGAAATAAAATCTCCAGCATTCCTAAGACCATAGGTAATTTAAAAAACTTAGAAGTTTTGAATATTAGCTTTAATGAATACAAAACACTTCCAGAATCCATTGGCCAATTAAATAGTCTTAAAGAACTCTACATAGGAAGTATAAATTTGACGACTATTCCTGAGTCAATTGGAAAGTTGAAAAATTTAGAACAATTAAAAATAAAGAGGTCTGCGATCACTACTTTACCGGAATCAATCGGTGAGCTTCAGAACTTAATAGAATTTGATTTGAGTATAAATAAGCTTACAGAAATTCCTGAATCTTTTGCTAATCTTAATGAGCTACGATGGCTTTACTTAAATGGCAATCAACTTACAGAAGTTCCAAATTGCATCTCAAAAACACCTAAACTACGTCATATAAATTTGAGTAATAATCAAATTAAAACATTTAATATTTCCAACAAACCTTCCAGCCTGAGTACCTTTGTAATAAACAACAATCAATTAGAATTCCTTCCGAAAGATTTAAACAAAAACACTAACTTTTCCACATTTCATTTAAACAACAATCAATTTAAGGTATTCCCTGAAGTCATTGGAAAAATGAAAACCTTAACCTATCTTTCTATGCAAGGAAATCAACTAGCGAATATCCCTGATAATATTGGAGGTTTAATAAAGTTAAGAAGACTAAACTTAAAAGATAATTTGATTTCAAGTATTTCTGATTCTATTACTCAATTTATAAAACTGACTCAACTTGAATTAGACAATAATCAACTGACTCAACTTCCTGACTCAATTGGAAAATTAGAAAACTTAACCACCCTCTCATTAAAAAACAATAAACTCACGAGTCTGCCCGAATCTATTGGAAAATTAAAATCTTTGCAAACGCTCACACTTGACAACAATCAATTAACAAGCTTACCAGAATCAATTAGTGAATGCAAAAGATTAACAACTTTCTCGGTAGCAAATAATCAACTCACAAAACTCCCTGATTTATTTAGAGGAAAAGATTTTTTAAAAAAAATAAATTTAAGTCACAATCTACTCACTACTTTCCCTGAATACATGACTGTTCGTAAAAACCTATATGAAGTTAATTTTAGTTATAATAAATTAACAACCTTACCTGAATCAATTCAAGATATGAAAGGCCTGAGAATACTTAATTTAGAAGGAAATAATTTATCAAAGGAAGAGCAAAGAAAAATAAAAAAACTACTCCCTCGATGTCGTATTATTTTTTAGATTGGCTTTCTAAAAATACTTTCACAAAAAAATCTTTCAATCACTAGAAGAAACTAAATCTTTAGACTTTCTAGCCTTACCCTTAGCCCTCTTCAAAACATTAACAATACAAATACTAGATTGGCCTTAATTTTGCCTTATTCTCATTTCCCCCCCCTTTAGTTCCCCCCCTTTGATGTATTCATAATTACATATTCCTAGCTCTTTTTAACTCCCCTACACCCAACATTGTTTTATGTCAAGAATTTTAAAACATACCATTTTATTTGCTTTTTTAGTGTTAATGCCTTTCCAAGCATTATCACAGACCCTAGAAGGATCTTGTATTAGAGCTGGGTTTGGTATAGACGGCTATACTTACGCCAATGGTACGGAGTATTTCGGTTCTTCTATTCCTACCAATGGAAATACAGCAGATGATTGGTTTTTTAACAGTTCTGTTTATGATGGCCCAGGAAGAAATGTAATTGATACAACAGGTACCCAATACTATAGAAATTTATTGCAAGGTGGAAATAATATATTTTTTGCACAAAAAATGGCAGTTCCACCAAATTCTATTATAAATGGTAGACGGTGGCAAGATGCCACTTATGTGCGGGATTATTTTGGTGGAAGCGGAGCTATTGATTCCTCTTCTTATGTGACAGCCAGTAAAAATGGCGAACCTTTAGAAGACTGGGATACAGGGGTTCACAATGTTGTTCCTAAAAACGATTTGATTGATTGTTATGCTCACTTACGACGAGATGGTACTTTCGCTGAAAACCCATTATGGTTATATCTTGGTTTTTCAAGGATCTCCAGTAATGGGAATAGCTATTTTGATGCAGAGTTATTTGCGAATGAAATTGTTTATGATCCTATAACAGGGTTTCAATCAGTAGGAACAGAAGAAGGGCATACCGCCTGGCAGTTTGATGAGTTAGGTAATATCACAAAGATTGGTGATATGATCGTAACAGTAAACATGAACACAAGTAATATCCCCGACTTTGAGATCAGAATTTGGGTAAAGAGGTTTGATTTTGAAAACCTTGACCCAGCTGGCTTTGATTTTGGAAACGATCTAGACGGTGCTTCTGTTAATTCAAATTATGGCTATGCTGATATTCTTCCTCCTATGGGAAATGAGTTTGGTTGTGGAATTACCAATCAGGAAACATGGCCTGGGCCACCTTGGGGTACTTTAGATGACCTTGGTAATACGACTAATTTTTATCAACCCGGTCAATTTGTCGAGATTGGATTAAATTTATATGATTTTGGAATTGATCCTCAATTAGTCGTCGACTTAGATGCTTGTGATCTGCCATTTGCCAATGTAATATTTAAAGCAAGAGCTTCGAGCTCATTTACTGCTCAGCTAAAAGATTTTGCGGGGCCTTTTACATTTATCGTATTGGATAAATTAGTATCCAACGCTATCGGTGATACAATAACCTGTGATCATCCAATTGCTACCTTACAGGTAGAAGAACCTTATCCAGATTCCTATTATGAATGGTCTACTATTGATGGAAATATATTAACAGATTCGTCCAGCATTTATGATACACTTATCTATGTAGATGCACCCGGAACGTATATTGTAGGTTCAGCTTATATGGACGATTGTGAATTGACTTTTGATACGATCGTAGTCGAAGCTTTTCTTGATGAACCACCAGCCAATATTGGTAGTGATCCAGTATATGATTGTGCCAATGTTATTTCAGATCTTTTCGCACTTGATGATGGATTTTCTTACTCCTGGACAGGGCCCTTTGGTGACTCCTATTTAGGACAGAACATCAGTGTAAACATGCCAGGAATTTATTTTCTGGAAGTTACAAACGAGTTTGGCTGTATTGGAATCGACTCTATTTATGTCTTAGAATACCCTTGTCAGGAAATTGATCCTCCAGGAATACCTACCACAACTATTATTGATACTTTGCCACCATATTTTACTCAGCCATCAGATATAACATTGGAATGTGTTGATGATATTCTTGATTTGGGGATTACAGGAATCGTAACAGATACTCAAGACAACTGTGATCCCGATATCATTGATGTCGTTTACTCTGATTCCTTAATTACCGATGGTTTTTGTAATGGAACGGGGCAAATCAATCGAAATTGGAGTTTGACTGATGATTGTGGAAATACTTATTCTGCTATCCAAAGAATAATTTTAATTGATACTAGTCCTCCAATAATTGATGCACCAGAAGATATTACCATATCCTGTACTGATGATTTCATGGATCTTAATCTAACTGGGCAAAGTCCTATAGCTTTTGATGATTGTGATTCAACCTCGGTTAATGTAAACTATACTGACATTTTTGAAAATGATTTTGGCTGTGATGGTCAAATTCAAATCACAAGAGTATGGGAAGCTATAGATGATTGTGGAAATATAGGTCGTGATACTCAGTTAATCATGATGATGGATACACTTGGACCTCAGATCATTGGAATTACAGAAATTCCTTACGCTGTCTGTGATAGTATTCCTACTCCACCTGAAGTAACACTCATCGACAATTGTGATCCAAATCCAACTGTTGTATTTTCAGAATCACTTATTTCTGCAAGTTGTCCCAACTCATTTGTACTCGTTAGAACATGGACAGCAACAGATGCTTGCGGTAATGAAACAATAGTTACAAGAGAACTCAATGTTGAGGATGCTTCCAATCCTGTAATTTTGGTTTTTCCAGAAGACATCACTATTTCTTGCGATACGATCCCATCTCCACAGGAACCCCAAGTAGCAGATAATTGCGACAGTGAAGTTAATATTGCTTATAGTGAAGCAACCACTTCAGGAAGCTGTGAAGGAACTTATACACTTG
The DNA here is from genome assembly GCA_937921595.1 of uncultured Saprospiraceae bacterium. GTDB lineage: Bacteria > Bacteroidota > Bacteroidia > Chitinophagales > Saprospiraceae > JAHDHW01. Next base: position 4,951 of record CAKZTD010000112.1, on the reverse strand, counting down.
AGCGTATTTGGACATGGACGGATGCTTGCGGAAATACAGCGTCTTCCACCCAAACAATCAGCGTTGAAGATACAAGCCCACCTACTTTTTCTCCACCTTCTGATATTACCGTTTCTTGTGAAGTTGATATTAATGATTTAAATCTAACAGGAGATGTTTTTGATGAAAATGACAATTGTACTTCCATCATTGGTGATGCCACTTATTCTGATGAAGTCATATCCGATTGTATAGGTTCTGGTACCATAATAAGAACTTGGATATTAGTTGATGATTGTGGTAATACGACCGAACATATTCAAAATATTGTTTTTATTGATTCAACCCCTCCTGTATTTTCTGCTCCCATTGATTTAAGCATTCAATGTGATCAGGATGCTGATAATTTAACGATTACAGGAGACGTCTTAGATGAATCAGACAACTGTGATGATACAATCGGAGAAGCTGCTTATACAGATATTATTGAAATCAATCCTTCCTGCTCTGCCGAAGGAACCATTACAAGAATTTGGAATTTGATGGATGATTGCGGAAATATATCTGTAGATACTCAATTGATTTTTATCATTGATACGATCCCTCCCTTATTTGATTTACCAATTGATTTAACAATAGATTGCCATTTAGACAATCAAAATATAACTATAACTGGAGAACCTTTTAATGGATCGGATAATTGTGATGAAAATCTAGGAACATTTACTTTTACAGATGTATTTACTCCAAATGTTTCTTGCGAATGGACCGGACAAATCGAACGTACCTGGGCGTTTTCCGATGAATGTGGAAATACAGCATTACAAGTTCAGTTGATTACTTTAATAGATACTATTCCACCTCTTTTTGAAGTACCATCAGATGTTTCTATTAGTTGTGATGACAATCCTGATGACCTTGGTATTACAGGTGATGTAGTAACCGAATTTGATTTTTGTAATTTTAATATTGGAGAAGCAATTTACAGCGATTCCATTATCAATAATGCACCTTGTGAAGGCTCACGTATTATTTATCGAAACTGGAGTCTTGAAGATGCTTGCGGAAATGCTACAAGCCAAATTCAAGTTATCTCAGTAGAGGATACCAGTCCTCCGATTATTTCAGACGTAGCAGATATAACACTTGATTGTTTTTCAGCACTCGAAGATTCCTCGTTTATTAGTCCTCCGATATATATCAGTGATAACTGTTCTTCAAATTTTGGAGGCATGACATTCATCGATAGTATTTTTGTAAATGATTCTTGTAATTATTTAATTCAAAGACTTTGGCTGGGCACAGATGCTTGTGGAAATATCGCTGTTGACACACAGATGATTTCCATCATAGATACTATTGCTCCTGTCTTGGATTCTCTTCCTGAAAATCTAATTATAGATTGTAATACGGTTCCTGATATTCCTGAAATAATAGCATCTGATAACTGTGGTACTACTCCAGATATTATTTTCAATGAAACAATTACTTCCGGAACTTGTAGCGAAAATTATACAATAATAAGATCTTGGTCATCAACAGATAATTGTGGAAATAATTTTACTCATATTCAAAACATCGTAGTCCAAGACACTACTCCGCCAATAATTTTGAGTTTTCCAAATGATACAATTGTAAGTTGCGAAATCATCCCTGTTCGGATTGATCCAACAGTAATCGACAATTGCGACACTGACCTTATTACTAATTTTGAAGAAACAATAATCCTTGGAAACTGTAGTGAAAATACAACCATTATAAGGGTTTGGACCTGGGCGGATAATTGTGACAATATTAGTTCTTATACTCAGGAAATAACTGTTGTCGATACTACTGCACCACTATTCACCTTACCTCAAGATATTATAATTGATTGTTCAGTCAATCCGAATGATTTGACATTTACAGGTGATGTTTTCGATGAAACAGACAACTGCGATTCTTTAACTTTTGAAGCAGTTTATTCAGACAGTATCGTAGTCAGTGCGGAATGTTCAGAAACTAGAACTATTTTTAGAACATGGACGCTGGGAGATGAATGTGGAAATATCACCTCTGGCATCCAAATTATATCAGTCACTGATACGATCTCTCCTACTTTTACAATTCCTCAGGATATCACACTTGATTGTGATGTAAATGCAAGTGATCTCTCCTTCACAGGAGATGTTATTGATGAGTCAGACAACTGTACTTTATCAACAGGACAAGCGGTTTATGTGGATAGTATTTTAACAAATACACCTTGTGAAGGCTCAACAATAATACATAGAACCTGGAGACTAGCAGATGCTTGTGGAAATGAATTAACAGGCGAACAACTTATTACCCTTCAGGATACGACTCCTCCGGTAATGTCTATACCTGATGATTTAACGATCAACTGTTTTTCAGAATTAAATGATTCCAGTTTAACTAGTGAAGTACTGATCATAGGAGATAATTGTTCTAATACTTTAGGGACGATAAGTTTTAATGATATTGTTTTACAAAACGATTCCTGTGATTATATCATTCAAAGAACCTGGGCACTTTCTGATGCTTGCGGAAATACAAGTACTGACCAGCAAACCATAACTATCGTTGATACCATAGCTCCTGTTTTTAATGAGTCACTTGACACCTTAGTATTAGGTTGTGATTCTATTCCGCCTCCTTATGTTCTAACTGCAACAGATAATTGTGACAACTCACCTACTATCAATTTTGTAGAAAACATTATTCCGGGTTCTTGTGCAAACAGCTATACTTTAGTTCGAATCTGGACAGCTACCGATAACTGTGGGAACACCTCCACTATTTCTCAGAGCTTAGAAATCGAAGATTTTGCGGAACCGGTTATACTGGTATTTCCTCCGGATATTACTGTAAGCTGTGACTCTATTCCATCTGTAGAAGAACAGAATGTTGGAGACAATTGCGACGCGGATTTGACGATAGATTTTGTTGAAACAATAATTCCTGGAACTTGTCAAAACGAATATACGATAACAAGAACTTGGACATGGATGGACAATTGTAATAACAGTAGTAATCATGTTCAAACTATTACAGTTATTGATGATATTCCTCCTACTTTTGAAACGCCTGAAGATATAACTATCAATTGTCTTTCTGACGTAGATGACCTTAATTTTACTGGAAATATTACAAATGGATCAAACAATTGCTCAGAAGTAATTGCTCAGGCTACTTATACCGATAGTATATTTACGGATGGCCTATGCGATGGAAGTAGATTGATTGAAAGAACTTGGATTCTTTCTGATGATTGTGGTAATAGTAACTCTGGTGTTCAAATCATAATGGTTATTGATACGATTGCTCCTAGCTTTTCTGTTCCAGATGATGTAACCTTGTCTTGTTACGAAGATCCATATGACATCAACCTAACAGGAGATGTCAGTGATGAATTTGATGTTTGTAATAGTTCAATTGGTGAAGCCATTTATTCAGATAGTTTGTCTACTTCGCCTCCTTGTGGAGGAACGGAAATCATTATTCGAGAATGGGTCCTTGCAGATGATTGCGGAAACAGTGTCAGTCATTTACAAATGATAACTATTGAAGACAATACAGCACCAACATTTTCTGGTACGCCTATAGATGTAACCGTAGATTGTGGAGCGATTCCTATCTTAGTTGATCCGATAGTTTCAGATAGTTGTGGAACATCTTTTAATCTGGAATTTTATTCTGAAAACATCAATCAAACCTGCGAAAACAATTATACGATTAGAAGAATCTGGACAGCCATTGATGATTGTGGTAATCAAGACTCACTTATTCAGTTAGTTACTGTAATTGACACAACAGGTCCAATGATACTTTCTCTTCCTCAAGATACTATTGTAGCTTGTGAAAACCTCCCTCCTATTCCAATATTAGATTTCATTAATGATTGTGGAAGTACACTTGATGTAGTCTATGATGAAGAAACAGTTATTGGATCTTGTATAGATATTCAGACGGTAAATCGATCATGGATAGCTACTGATGGCTGCGGAAATAGCACTTTAATTTCTCAGCAGATTACATTGCTTCAGTGTAGTCCAGATGTTAGTTTTAACCTGCCTCCGGATACGAGTGTCTGTGAAAATGAAAGTGTTTTATTTGAAATAGCTTTAAGTCAAGGATATGATACTCCTTATTTTCAGTGGCAATTTACAAATGATACTACTACTATTTGGCAAGATATTCCTGGAGCTAATGACTCCATTCTCCTATTTGATTTTGTGTCGATTTTGGATTCTGGATATTATCAAATTTTGATTTCTGATGACTCAGGAAATATATACAATGACTCTTGTAGTGTCGTTTCTGATGTAGTGTTTCTAGAAATATTTAGGGCTACGTCGCCAACTATGCTTGAAGCATCTTTTTGCGAAGGAGATTCCATCGTTTTTAATGCAGAAACATTAACAGTCCCTGGTATCTACTCTGATACGCTCAGTACTATTAACGGTTGTGATAGCATCATTTTAATGAATGTAAATGTGTTTCCAAATTATGAGGATTCCACGTCTGTAAACATATGTGATACTCAAGTTTATATTTTTGAAGACTCTACACTTACAGAAACGGGGATGTATACTTTTACTCATCAAACTGAACATGGTTGCGATAGTATTATCCATATCGATCTTTTTGTAACACCTACTATACTCAATCCAATAGATGCCGAAATTTGTAGTGGAGATTCCACCTTTTTTGTCAATGATTATATTCAAAATGAAGGGCAATACACAGACACCTTGACCGCTGACAATGGATGCGATAGTATTGTAATTTTAAATTTGATTGTTCATCCGAATTTTGAGCAATTTAGCATTGATTCAATATGCGAAGGAAGTGAGTTTATCTTTGGTGATTCTATTTATACGAACTCCGGTAATTACACACATTCTTATCAAACAACAAATGGTTGTGATAGTATTGTCCATTTAGAATTGACCGTTTTAGAAAACTATGA
>CAKZTD010000111.1 GCA_937921595.1 uncultured Saprospiraceae bacterium | reverse complement strand
TTGATTAAAACTTCGGACAAAGAATCGAGTCGTTTTCAAAATCACCAAGGTAGGTAATCGAAAGCTCAAATGCACCTCTTCTAGCAGTGGCAATATCTGTTAGATTCAGATCATAAGACAATCCAACGATCACGGCATTTAATTCAATCCCCGTCATCAAAACCAAAGCATCAAGGCTAATAGAATTATCTTCATTACTGACTGGTCGAACCCAAGATCCGATATGTAAGGCTGTGGAACCAAAGTCATTAAATTGGTATCGAAGATTAGCTCCAGTATTGATTTCAAGATGTGGTCCTTGACTTGCAAATAATAAACGAGGACTAATTGACATTAAATCAGAAATAGGAATACTTGCACTAAACTGTGCGGAATATTTTCTAAATAATTTACTATCGCCACCATCATCAAAGTTATAGAAAGTAACTTGCGGTTGAAAGACATGATGCATCGCAAAACCAGCAAAGAAAGAAGTTCGATTAGAAGGAGCGTAGGTATAATTTAAGCCAATAGAAAGATCAGAAAAAGTGAAGTTGTTTTCAGGAAGATCTTCTGCAGTTCCAAATTCAAAAGCATCAAGATCATTGAATTGATCATCAAAAAGCAAATCCTCATAATTGATATTTCGTTGAGCTAAAGCTCCTTGAAATCCAATACTCAAATACTGTGTTTTATCAAAATCTAATCCTTTATGGAATGCTCCAGAAAGTGCAATTTGGTTGGTACTAAAATCTACCCCACTAACGTCATCATTAAAAAACATAAGGCCAACTGCGAAAGCGTCTTTATACCTTGAATCCAATTCTACTGGAAAACGCACATCAATAGCTGCACCAAAAGTAGTATAAGGATTATCCAAAGCACTTCTCCATTGATCTCTATAAATTGTACTTGCCCGGTACTTACCATTGAATGCTCCAGTCAATGCTGGGTTCAATGTCAAAGGAGAAGCATAGAATTGAGTAAAATGCTGATCCTGAGCTTGGACAAACACGGAGATCATTATTAAGAACAGGAATGTAAAATTAAATTTATTCATAAATCGGAATTATAATTTTTTTGAACAACTTCTAATAAAGCTTTTTGCTTTGCCGATCAAAATCGAGTGCAAAGTTAAATTTTAGACCCGTAAATAAAAAGGTATTCACAAAATCAATGCTGGATTCTCAATAAGTTAGGTGTGTTAGTGAAATAAAGGCTTTTGATTTAGCTTTATGACCTTTGATAAACGGAGTTTTAACATTTTTTATTTTGTTGGAGTGAGGAGTCAAAGGTGAGGAATGAAAGAGGAAATGCTTACTTTTTCCCTAATTTTTTTGATAAATTTGATATTGGCATCATTTTTCTTTTATCCCAACTTATTTACTATTTTTATGGTAGAAATAAATTTAGACTATAGCTTAAATTCAACTTTACTATTTCATTGATTTTGAGTATCTTAGTCTTGATTATTTTTAGTCATATATTTTTCATAAACAAGCATACCTGATAATGAATTTTGGAATTAGCCCATTAAGTGTCATTCCCGTAAGAAGTTCTGCTTCTGATAAGAGTGAAATGATCTCTCAAATTCTATTTGGAGAGATGGTTGAGGTTCTGGATACCAGAGGCTCTTGGTCCAAAGTTCGATGCGATTGGGACAATTATATCGGCTGGGTGGATAGCAAACAATTGAAATCTATCTCACCTGATGAATTCCATCTTTATCGATTAAATTATGCTTGTAGCATCGAACTGATGCAGCCTGCCGCAGGTGAAGGATATTACCTTCCAATAACTATCGGTGCTAATCTTCCAAATTTTGATGGTCTTCGATTTTCACTAAATGGATCAAGTTTCCAGTTTAGTGGTCAAGCGATTACTCCTTCGGAAATTGAGCCAAGCGCAGAGATGTTGTTGAAAATGGCTCGGCGTTATTTGTATGCACCTTACCTTTGGGGGGGGCGTTCTCCTTTGGGGATTGATTGTTCTGGATTTACACAAGTCGTTTATAAATTGGTTGGTGTTTCGCTTCCAAGAGATTCCAGTGAGCAAGTAGAAGAAGGAGAGTTGATCAATTTTATTGAAGAAGCTCAGGAAGGTGACTTAGCATTTTTTGAAAATAAGAAAGGGAAAATCTCACATGTCGGCATTCTGATGGCGGACAATAAAATTATTCATGCTTCCGGTCAGGTTCGTATCGACAAGATCGACCATTACGGAATTTTCAATAATGATAAAAACAAATACACCCATAAGCTTCGGGTGATTAAAAGAGTTTTGCCAACTGCTGGCAGGCCGATTCTTTATGCTGATGAAATTCAGGCTATTGAGAACCAGGTACCTCTTTTTAAATAATAGATCGACAAATGAAAGCTTGAATTTCAAGTTTTAAAATTCATTAAAAAATCTCTACGATTCTCATTTTTCTCTACAGTAATATTCAAACTGTAGAGTAACTAAAATATTGTAACATTGAAATCACCAATATTTCTATTCTTTATTGCTATCTGTTTTTTGAAATGTTCAAACGAAGAAATTCAAAAATATCCTGTTCCAACGAAAGTGAAAGCACCTTTGGTCGAAAAGGAAGATTATGCTGTGGAGGAAATCTACGAAGGCACCAATAAATATAATCCAACTGCAGTCATCGTTTCTACCAAAGAAAAATATACTGAACCAAGATTGTCAAAAATTAAACATGAAATCATTCAACAAAAGTTGACTAAGAGTGATCTAGAAAGAACACCTTTTGTTGTAAAAAATGAAGGAGAAGTATATGGTGTTTTATTTCATTATTATACCAGGGAAGAAAAACGAAATGAATTAATTTCGATCGATACTCTGAAGTATTATGTGAATCAAAAAGTAGAAAAAATTAAAAATAGAAAAGATATTAAAGTTGAAGTCTTAGGAGCGTATGCTTTCTTAGATCAGTTTGAATCAGAGGGTTATAAAAGGCATTCCCCCATTTTTGGAAAAGATCTAGAGACAGGAGATCTCTTTTGGGGAAGGTATAAAATTGATCAAGTAGACGATAAGTTGATGATCAACACCAAGCCTTACGATAAAGAAGTTTTTTACGAATTTGAAATTAAACTTTACGAATCGGGAGATGCTGGTTTTCATTCTCATATAAATAAAGGACTTCATAATTATTATTTGAAAATCTATTGATCATTAAAAAATGTAGGTTCATAATATAAGCAGAATTAATTCACTTTGAACCAAAAAAATCTCAGATGAAATCAATTAGCATTGTAAATCGAGAAATGACTGATGCAGAATTTACACGGATGAAATCAGGTTTTGATGAACATACCCTTGATAATGATGTAGAAGTTCAAGGTGCAGATAGATTCGGTTATGTTGCTGTGGAGGAAAATAAATTTGTTGGATGCTCATCAGGATTAGCTTATAAAAATGGAGCGAATTATTCAGGTTGGTTCTATCTGACAGATTTATTTGTAGAGAAAGAATTTCGTTCAAAAGGAATCGGAGCAGACTTGCTGAAGAACTTGGAAGAACAAATAAAAACAAAAGGTGTACATTATATTTGGGTATGGACAGCAGGATACGAAGCTCCAAAATTTTACATCAAACAAGGATATAAAATATTTGCAGAAATGGAAAACTGGTATTCTGATGGAAGTAGTCGTGTAGGATTAAGAAAGAATATTTAATGTGTTTACGCTTCTTTTTTGATAATGCCTTTTTAAACTTTGCTAAACAAGTCTTAAGGAAATCTTAAAAAAAGCCATCTTCTCGTTAAACCTTACAGAAAAGCCAAAGTCTATATTTCGAACCATTCACAAAAATATAGACTAATGAAAACAATCCTTACTATTTCCTTGCTCGTATTTTCTTCTTTTGGAATCCTTTCAGCGCAAACGAAACTCATCGCTTACAAAAGCCATAGTGGAAGTCTTTCCAATTTTAAAACAACACTCGACCATAATCTCTTCGATCTCCATGCTTCTAATTTTGGGATGGCCCCAATGGAGATAATCAAAAATGCTCGCTTAGACAGTTTGATCTATTTGGCTGATTCTGCTGCGGTTATGATAACCAGTGATCTGTGTAGGGAGCGAGGTAGTAAGTATGAATCAATTTGGAAAGCCGGAAGGGATACGGTTTATTTTCATCCACTTTTTTGTTTGCAGCATGAAAAAGACAGCATCAAGAAAGTGCTAGATGAAACTTATAATTTTAAAAATCCCGCAGATTCAGTGATCTTTATCGGCTATGATAATGTCGACCCGATGAAAGAAATCATACCCGTTTTTTTTGAGCTTGAAAAAGAAACGGTTTCGAAAGAACCAATTGTTGAACCTACAAAAAAACAAATTCGAAAAGCGAAAAGAGCTTTGAGAAAACAAAAGAAACAGGAACGAAAAGCTGCAAAAGTTTTTAAGAAAAAAATAGAGAAGCAGCCTGAAATTAAACCTGCGGGTTTCATTCCTGCTAAGCCCAATACGCCAAACGATCCACCTAGTTTTCCTTTTCTAAAAATATTTCTGGTTCTAATGACCGGGTTATTAGCCATCGCAGTGGGATTTGTCCAATCGAGAAAAACATTAAAATTAAATACGAATTCAGCAGATGCCTAGTGTTCCAGGCATTACTAAAGATTACTATGGTTATTTGAAAACGGTGGCATATTTGTTTTTCTTTTATGCTGCCGTTTTTATTCCATTTCCATTTTATTTGTTTTCTTTCCAATCGGAGATCAGTCATTTTATATTTGCAGATTTTATCCAATTGTTGTTGGAAGGGTGGGGGATTCTTTTAAAAAAATCAGAGATTAGCTCGGATTCTTTATCACTCTATGTCTTGATTCTCTTGATATTTTTGTTGGCGATTTTGACCGCATTTGTTCTTTCTTTTTTTAAAAAATGGAAAGACAATAAAGAGCAGATATTTAAGATGATGCGATTGTGTTTTACTTTTTATCTCTCTATGCAGTTGTTGAAATATGGCTTCGATAAACTATTCAAAGGGCAATTCTATTTACCTGAACCGAATACATTATATACACCATTAGGACAAATCAGCAAAGACCTTTTATTCTGGTCGACCATGGGGAGTTCTTATTCTTATAATATTTTCATGGGATTGTTAGAAGTCATTCCGGCAATATTTTTATTGTTTAAAAAAACGAGAATCATTGGCCTGTTGTTGATCGTTCCAGTTCTGATGAATATTGTAGCGATCAATTTTTTCTTTGATATTTCGGTAAAAATATACAGTCTCTTTTTATTAAGTCTAGCCCTTTTTTTACTTTCCCCTTTTCTTAAAAAACTCTATGACTTTTTCATCAATGAAAAAACGGTTAGTTTAAAAACTAGTGATTCATTTAACGCTCAAAAACTTTTCATCAGGACGAGTTTAAAAACATTTGTCATCGGCTTAATATTCGTCGAAGCACTATTTCCCTATCTAAGTAATTGGAATTTTAATGACGATAATATCCCACGACCTTACCTTCATGGAGCCTACGAAATTCAAAATATTTATAAAGAGGGCGAAGAAGTATCGAACAATGTGCTTTCTTTCAAACGAGTATTCATTCACCGAAAAGGTTATTTGATCTTTCAAAATGAGCAAGACGAAATGCAGGATTTTAAGTTGAAAGTTGATACGATTCAGCAGCAATTCCTCTTGAGTAACTATGATCAAAAGCAAAACGCTTTGAATTTTAATTACCATGAAAAGGATAGCTTGCTGGAACTAGAATATATAAAAGATGATGTTCGTTATAGGTTGATATTCAGTCGTTTAGATTGGCGGGAACTTCCTTTGTTGAAAAATGATTTTCATTGGTTTGTTGAAGAGGTGGAATAGTTTTGAATGATGATTTATAAATTTAAACACAATCTTGGTTACAATAGCACACTTTTTGGAATAAACTATTGGAACTTATCCATAAAAGTTTATTCAATGTCATCAAAAAGAAATTATCAATTAGTTCAAGCTCGAGGGTACTTAGACCGTGAAGGCAAACGCAAGCTTTGTAAAACAAACGCTTCTGCGACAAGTTCAATGATCATAGGATTCTTTGTGCTTTTGGCTTCCTGTTTTGGCTACGTCGTCTTTTTGTTGGCTAATCCCGAAGGTATACTTTGGTCACCAGCGGCTAATTTTATTTTAGCGATAGTTACTGTTGGATATTATATTTTTAAAATAGGATGGAAAGGTGATGCTAGTCCGAAGACCGCTTTAAGCTTTGATCCGAAAGGCATTTTTAGATCACAGGTTTTTGATTTTATCAATGCAGTTATTTTTATTGTTTCATTCTTTGGATTCTTCTTATGCTTTGGAGAAGTAGCAGTGAATATCATTGTAAGTATAATGATGGTAATATTATTGGGAGCCATGATTTATAATTTTGATGAGCAGCAGAAAGTATATCTTAGCAATAAAGTTTTCGGAAAATCAGAAATTGAAATTCTAAGCCCAAACCTACGTTTAGGTGAAACGATTTCAATCCAATTTTTAAATGATATGCTTCAAGAGAGCGTATTTGAAGTAGAAGTCATTTTAAGAAATTTAAGAGAAGATTGGGTCACCAAAAAAGTAAAAGATAAAACGACCAGTACGGTAGTTACCACTATTTTTTACGAAGAGAAACATACGGTACAAATTATAGGCGATCGCTTTGATCTTGATTTTGAAGTCCCTGAAGGAATCGGAAAAGCGACTGATTATAAGATAAACAATCCTACCTATTGGGAACTTGAAGTTTATAATAAAGAAGTCGATTATTACAGCCGATTTTTTATAGAAATTCTACCTGCCGATGAAGTGGTTTTTGAAAAAGAGTTTGAACTTAAGCTTGCTGAGAAAGTTCAATCATAGACCATTTAGATTCTACCTACCTCATTCTTCCATTTTATTTTAAACAATATTTCAGTCTCAACTGTCACACTCATCAATAAGAGGTGTCTAACTACTGATTTTGTAATTAAAAAAATATAAAAACATGTTAGAACAAAATTTTGATGTACAAAGCATTGCAATCAATGCTAAGCCTGCAAGAGTGTTTGAATTTCTCGCAGAGCCTAGCAATGTGCCCAAATGGGCCAAAGGATTTTCTGAAGTAAATGGCGAAACTGCCTTAATGGAAACTTCCAATGGTAAAATGAAAATAGGAATGAGAATGGATTGCCACCCTGCGCATGGCACTATTGATACGATCATGACGATGCCTGATGGAAGCATAGGAAAAGCTTTTTCAAGAGTAATAGAAAATGATGAAGGTAAATCCTCCATTTTTTCCTTTGTCCTTTTAGCGCCTCCGGCTCCATTAGAGAAGATAGAAGGTATTCTTGCGGAACAGAAAAAGCAATTGGCTGAAGAGTTATTGCTTTTGAAAAGTATTTTAGAATCCGAAGCTTAAATTATTTAGAAGACCTTGGTTATTTTACGAAGGATAAACTTTGGACAGGTTCTATCTGTTCCTTATTAAACTTAAAAGACTTTACTGTCAAGTACCAAAATCGGTGCTTGGCAAAAGTCAAAATATAATTGAAATGAAAATAGATAATCATAATAAGGAAGATATCTTTTTGATCAATCAAAGCTTAGAAGGAGACAAGAAAGCTTTGGAAAATTTGATCAAAAAGCATCAGACGTGGATTTTTAATGTGGCGATCAATTTGACTTCAGAAACGACAGATGCTTCGGATCTTATGCAAGAGGTTTTGATCAAGGTGGTAACTAATCTCGGGAAGTTTGAACAGAAAAGTGAATTCCGAACGTGGGTTTACCGGATTATTAAAAATCATTTTTTAAATTCTAAAAGGTCGAAGCCTTTTAATCAGGTGATTTCTTGGACTGAATTTGGAAATGGATTGGACGCGACAAAAGACGAACCCGTTCCTGATCAATATGATATTGATAAAAAACTTTTGGTCAAAGAAGCCAAGCAAAGTTGTATGAAAGGTATGTTACTTTGTTTAACAAAAGAGCAAAGACTGATCTATGTAATGGGGGAGTTGTTTGAAATGCCGGATTCAAAAGCAAGTGAAATTTTGGATATTTCAAAAGCGAATTTTAGAAAGAAGCTTAGCAGGACTAGGAAGCAGCTGTATAATTTTATGAATGAAAAATGTGGTTTGGTAAATAAAGACAACCCTTGTCGCTGTGCTCGAAAAACAGCAGGTTTTATTAAGGCGGGTTATGTCAATCCTCAGAATTTACAATTCCAGAAAAATGTAATTTCTAAAATTGAGAAATTGGTCGATGCCAAAGTTGAAGCTTTTCATGATGATGTAATGCCTGAATACCGAAAGCTATTTCAAGATCATCATTATCAGAAACCAGAAAATGAATTGCAATTGTTTGAGACTATAATATCGATGGATTCTGTTAAGAAAACTTTTGATTTGAATTGATAAATTATAAGATTTTGTTAAAAGGCGAATGAAGTATCTAGTTTTTTATCCAAGACTGTAAATTAACAGAAGTAAGTATTGAACACCTTCCAAAATATTCAGCAAATGAAAAACTTTACCCTTAAAACTATTCTTTTTTCTTTCCTTATCCTATCCTTAAATTCTTGCGAGATTAATGATCAAAATGATGAAAACTTCTCCTCTAAAGCTGAAAGCACAATTCCCCAAAACTTAGAAGTTACTTGCATTTTTGCTGCTTCTGAGATTGAAAAATATATGAAATATGCTTCTAGATTATCTGAATTTGATCAATCAAAATTGCTAGATGTAATCCCAAAAGTAAAGCATGAATTAGATCATGAACAAGACCCCATTTCTGCGGGGAAAATATTTTTAGAATATTTAGAATCCAAATATTTTTTAGAGGATACTAAAAATATAGATCTCGATCAGAATTTTGCTGCGGAATATAGTAAATCTATTCGTTCAAATCAAACTGATGTTTTCTTTGTTGCTAAAAAAGCAGCAGAAGGAATTGCTCATATTGTTTACACAACTAAAGATCTAAAACATAATATGTTTTCTATTTCAGCTACTCAAAGACTGTCCATGGTAAATGGAGATACGATTGAGTTAAAGCCAAATGTAAAATATCCTTTCCCAACAGATCACTTTTTGAATAATGAAAAAGAAAGCTTAGCATTAACTCAATCAGAACCAACATGGGTGACTGGATCAAGTAAAGCCAATAGCATCAGGTCAGAAAAATTGGAGATAAAACTAGAAAGAGGAACGACTACTATTGTCCAAAATATTGAATTAGTTATAAAAACGACTGAATAATCGGCCTCTTGTTAGGACACCTAATAAATAATTTTTTATGCTTCCGAAGACTCACTCTTTCAAGTTTAAGCCAGTTTCAGATGGCTGTAACTTGTAAGTAAGGTATAAGGACAAGTTTGTAACTTGTAAGCGTCATTTATTTATAACTTATATCAATCAACAAAAATCTTTTTCATTTCCTCAATTTTATATCTCGACACCGAGATATAAAATTCATATTCCGCAGATATTAGCATAGTAAATTCTAAATCTCCCCCTTCTTCAACAGCTCCACTGCATAATTCGCCGATCTTGCCGCCATCGCCATATAAGTCAGCGAAGGGTTCTGCGTCGAAGTCGAAGTCATACAAGCACCGTCTGTCACAAAAACATTGGAACATGCATGCATTTGATTCCAACCATTCAGCATAGAAGTCTTCGGGTCGTGGCCCATTCTTACTCCACCCATTTCATGGATATCCAAACCAGGAGCTTTATCACTTACATCTTTTGTTTCGATATTTGTGAATCCAGCTTTTTCAAACATCTCGGTAAATTGATCCAGATAATCTTTAGTCATCTTATGATCATTATTATCGTAATCGATGGAGATTCTTAAAAGAGGGATTCCCCATTCATCGACTTTCTGATCATCCAATTTCACAAAATTACTTTCTTTAGGAATCGTTTCACCCATCATATGCGAACCTACTCGCCAAGGGCCAAGCTCACGTTTTTGAAAAATACTATCTCTTAATGATTGTCCAATTCCTTCTGGGCGAGGACCTTCCAATCTTCGGGTCGCTCCAAATCCACTGGCATATCCGCGAAGGAAGTCTGTCTCTTGTTTGAATACATTTCTAAAACGTGGCAAATAAGCACTAGTTGGTCGTCCACCTTTGGTCATCTTATCCGGGAAACCTTCGTAGATACCATTAATTCTTGCACGGTAGTTATGGAAAGCTACATACTTTCCAAGTGTTCCACTATCATTACCCAAACCATTTGGAAAACGCTTAGATTTAGAATTCAACAAAAGCATATTGGTATTCAATGCTGCCGCATTTACAAACACAACTCTTGCTGTATATTCAATTTCTTCTTTGGTATTTGCATCAATAACTCTGACGCCTTTTGCCTTTCCAGTAGCTTCATCATAGAGGACAGAGTGAACTACAGAATGAGGGCGAAGTGTTAAGTTTCCAGTTTTCAATGCCCAAGGAATCGTAGAAGAGTTGGCATTAAAATAACCACCAAGAGGACAACCTCTTTCACACTCTCGACGAGATCTACATTGACCACGTCCTTGTTGTTTGTGAATTTCCTGAGGCTCAGAAAGGTGAGCGGTTCGACCAAAGATGACATGCCGGTTTTTATAATTATCTTTTACAAAATCCGAGAAATAATTTTCTACACAAGACAAATCCCAGGAAGGTAAAAACTCGCCATCTGGCAACATATTTAAACCATCCTTATTTCCAGCTATTCCCACAAATTTTTCGACATGACTATACCAAGGCGCTAAGTCTTTATATCGAATTGGCCAATCTACTGCAAAGCCATCGCGATCTGGACCTTCAAAATCAAAGTCACTCCATCGCTGTACTTGACGGGCCCACATGATTGACTTCCCACCAACTTGATAACCTCGAATCCAATCAAATGGTTTTTCCTGAATATATGGATGCTCCTTATCTTTTACAAAAAAGTGAGCATTGTCTTCTCTAAAAGCATAGCATTTTGCAATCACCGGATTCTCTTTCACCACATCATGCGGCATCTGTCCCCGATGTTCAAATTCCCAGGGATTCATATTCGCAGTAGGGTAGTCTTGGTGTTTGACATCACGGCCTCGTTCCAGCATTAATGTTTTTATGCCTTGATCACAGAGCTCCTTCGCCACCCAGCTTCCACTCATCCCAGCTCCGATTACTATCGCATCAAAATTATTTTCCATTTTTGTTTTTTTAGGTTATTAAAAATCACTCACTCCTCACTCCTGATCCCTCACTTCTGAGTTTCTGCACATCCATCAAAAGGTTCTTTCGGAATCAAACTATAATCCAAATATTCTGACATGTAGTATTCAGAAGATACTAAATGCTTAACCGATAGGTTTTTCGTTTTATTAATAAAAAACACGATGTCTTCTTGAATTTGTTCTGTCTCTTCCAATATCTTTTGAACAACAGGAATCACCTGATCTTCCTTAGCAGATTTTATTTTAAGCTTACTCTGTTCCATGAGCATTTTGTATTGCTCGAAACCATTGGCAAAGGAAGCAACTTCTTTGGGACTATGACAATCATTAATCATGGTCATGATAAAATCGACTGGATTTCCTACTTTCTCTTTTAAGTCTGCAATTGGTAAAAAGGATTCTGATATTTTAAAAAGATAATCCTTGTGGCTATTATCCAGAAGGATTTTATTGTTCCTGATAAGTTCGACTACATTGGCCTCTGAACACCCGGTGATAAATAGGGTGCTGGCAGAAGCAAGTAGAATATTTTTAATGGCGTCTCTACGTTTCATATTAATTAGTTTTGTCATGCAAAAGATAAAGAAAAAATCGGAGTATATATATTGAAAAATATCTTTTGAATATTTTTGTACTATAAAATAGCAGAATTGTATCTTTCTGAGAGCTGATGAATTTTTCTTATTTTTGGATATGTCTAAGAAGTTGATTAAGAATGTGTTCTGGAAATAGTTGTAAGTGCTTGATTTCTAAGACGATTTTATTTTTATTTTCGTAGCCGTAGCTACGGGAATCAAAATAACTGAAGTATTTAGGAATTAATGACTTGCAAATAATTCATCAATTTATTTTTAATCAACTTTTATGTTAACGCCTGATAATAACTTTTCGATTATTGCTTTACTGATGTTTGCTACGGCTTTTGGGATCGTCGGAGAACATAAGAATTGGTTTGGAGTCTTACCCGGAGTTTTGGTGACTATCTTGGTAACGGCGATATTCACTTCTTTTAAAATATTACCCTCAGGATCCGATCCGAATTTGACGGTACCTGTTTATAATTTCGCATTTACTTACCTCATACCTTTTTCAATACCATTGCTATTATTCAATGTTCAACTCAAAAGAATTTTTAAAGAAAGTGGTCGATTGATGATTATCTTTTTGGTAGGAGCGGGGAGTGTAGCTATAGGTGCATTGCTTGCAGGTTACTTACTTGATTTGGGGCCGGAAACCTACAAATTAGCAGCTGTATATACCGCAACTTATACCGGAGGGAGTGTAAATTTTATGGCCGTTGGTAAGACTTTTGATTTTTTAGAAAGTCCTTTGTTTGCAGCAAGTATTGTGGTTGATAACGTTTTTACAATTTTGTTTATCATGTTACTTTTTCTTTTACCAAAGATTAAATTCCTTCAAAAATATTTTCCAAAAGCGAATAAAGAAGACTCTAAATTAGAAGTATTCGTGCCCATGAAATCTGAAGATCTTTTAGTGAGTTTAGCCAAAGCGCTTTGTATCTCTGCAATTCTTGTGGCTATGGGAATGTTGATCGCCGGACCTTTAGAATCTTGGTTAGAAACAGACCTAAGTTTAGATGTTTTGTTAATCACTGTTTTTGTATTGATTGCTGCAAATGTTTTTCCGAATTACCTTCAGCAATTGGAACAAGTTGCTTTTCAATTTGGAATGCTATTATTGTATTTCTTTTTAGCGGTGATAGGAGCGACGTGTAATATAGGAGCTTTATTGAGTGCTTCGCCTCAGGTTTTGACCTTCGCTATTATTGTTTTGTTTTTTCATCTTGGGACTATTTTGATTGTTGGAAAAATAATGAAATTTAGTTTAGAAGACATTGCCATTTCATCAGGTGCAAATGTTGGCGGTGTCAGTATTGCTGCGCCGATGGCTGCTACTTTTGAAATGAAAAAAGCAGTAACTCCAGCAATTTTAATTGGGATAATGGGTTACGTTTTAGGAACCTTTCTAGGGATTGGTGTTGGGCTTTTATTGAAATGATTTTTAAAGAACTAAACACTTTTAAATGGCAATAAAGAAATGAGCGAATAAGTGAATTAATAATTGTGTGAATACCCTCCAAAATGTAAAACAAACAAACTCAGGACTTAAAGTTCTCACTAATACTCATTCATTCCATTAACTCATTCGGAAAAGATCTTTTGGAAAAATACCAGAAATCAAAGTTTTATCAAAAAAGATATAGGAACTTAAATAAAATTTGTTTTAAAAAACGCAATACCGCAAGAATCAGGTTTCAAACAAGAATACTTCAAATTATCTTTGTTCTATAAAAAATATTGAATCATGACGGAACAAAGTACTATAGATTATGAAAGAGTTGCCAATGCCATTCAGTTCATCAAAGAGAATTTTAAATCTCAACCTAGTCTGGATGAGATTGCTCAAGCAGTTAATTTGAGCCCGTATCATTTTCAAAAGCTTTTTACCAGTTGGGCAGGAGTTAGTCCAAAACAATTTTTGCAATTTCTAAATCTAGAATATGCTAAAGGTATTTTAAAAAATAGAAGATCTACGCTTAACGATGTTGCATTTCAAGCTGGTCTTTCGGGGAGCAGTCGCTTGCATGATCTTTTTATAAAAATCGAAGGGATGACGCCTGGAGAATTTAAAAACGGCGCTAAGAATTTATCAATAAATTATAGTTTTGCAGAAAGCCCATTTGGTAAAGTGCTCATTGCTTCTACCCCCAAAGGGATTTGTTATATGGCTTTTGTAGAAGAAAGTGAAAAAGCATATGCTGATTTGAGAAATCACTTTCCGAATGCTAACTTTCAACAAATAGTAGATGTCAATCAACAGAATGCGCTTTTTATTTTTACAAAAGATTGGACAAAAATAGATCAAATTAAATTACATTTGAAGGGCTCAGAGTTTCAATTAAAAGTTTGGAAAGCCTTACTCGAAATACCTAAAGGTGATTTGTCGACTTACGGAACAATTGCAAAAAAGATTGATAAACCTAAAGCTTCGAGAGCAGTAGGAACAGCTATCGGAAGAAATCCTATTGCGTATTTAATTCCTTGTCATCGGGTGATCCGTTCAACTGGTGAGTTTGGAAATTATATGTGGGGCGCCACTAGGAAATCAGCGATTTTAGGCTGGGAAGCTTCGGGTAAATAGTTGAGGTTTTAAGTATAAAAAATAAAAATAAAAATAAAATACACTTTTGAATATCAATTTAGAGATGAAGAAATTGGCGAATGAGTGAATACTCTCTTAAATGTAAACAACAACATGGATCTTTTTAATCAAAATACAGAAACGAGTATACTTCCTTATGATGGAGAAACCATTTATCATGGAAAAATAATGGGGACAGCCGAAGCGACCGCTTATTATAAAATATTGATGGATACCATCGAATGGAAAAATGATGAAGCGTTTATTTTTGGAAAACATTTTATCACCAAACGAAAAGTTGCTTGGTATGGCGATCGGAATTTTCATTACACGTATTCCAAAGCAACTAAGCATGCTTTGCCCTGGACCAAGGAGTTGATGGCTTTGAAAAAACTAGCAGAAGAGAAATCCGGGGCGACCTATAATTCCTGCTTGCTTAATCTCTATCACGATGGAGAAGAAGGTATGGCTTATCACAGTGATGATGAAAAAACATTGGCTAAGGATGGAGCGATTGCTTCTCTAAGTTTTGGAGCAGATCGCCGATTTTTATTTAAGCATAAAGAAACCAAAGATACCATTGGTTTAACGTTGGAACATGGCAGCTTACTCGTCATGAAAGGAACCACCCAAACGCATTGGATGCATCGCTTGCCAAAAACTAAAAAAGCTAAGACGCCAAGAGTGAATTTGACTTTCCGAAAGATGATACAGAAGGAGAATTAGAAATATAGAATATCCTCAGATTCACACTATTTCCGCAGGTAATCTATCCCTATTCTGACTAGTCAGAATCTATCCCTCATCACTATCGTTCGCAGAACGATCGATCTTTATCACCGTAGGTGATCTTAAACTGCTTCCAAATCCAAGCTATCCAAATGTGCCCATTTCGAATAACCAGGAAATGCAATTTTTGCATTTTTAAAAACTTCTGAAAAAGAGCTATCTTCTCTTAATTGATAATGACACAATGCTCGATTATAAAAAACATCGGCAGTATGACCAAAGAGATCAATTGAATGCTGGAAGTAATTTAATGCATCTTGATAATAACCCAATGCGTAAAACATTCCACCAATTTCGAAGGCTAAATCATACGTTTCATTGAGTGAGAAATAAGTCTTCCAAGTTTGGTGCATCGTCTGAGAAAGACGGCTACGTTCGTTGATGGTGATTTTTTGAGATACTTGTTTGAGGCGAGGAAGAATCTTGATAAAAAAAGTAGAATCATAAGCACTTAAACGCATCATACCAATCAATTCTACAAAGCTCATTCTTGCGATATGTTTGTAAGTAGAACGCTTAAATCCATTAAAATCATCTGGACCGAAATCATCTACAGATCGTCGATAAGAACTTTTGGTCTCGTGGTAACTTTCGCTTTCAGGAATTAAAATTAAACAAGCCAGTTCTAAATGAAAAGTAGAAAAAGAAGGAAAGAGTGAGGTGCCGTTTTGTCGTTTGCAATAAGCACTGAGCGCATGATAGTTGACCCAAAAAGAAAAGCTACCATGCGTAATCATTTCAGGTAGTTTTTTGTTTTCTATATCGTGAATTTCATGAAAACCTTTATCCATAGAAATCAACATTACCCCTTTTTCAGAAAGTGACTGCAAATTTTGAATACAACGAATTCCTGTATGAGGAAAGAAGAGGTAGGTGTCAGCAATTAGGTCTTCGTAATTTTCTAATAATTGATTTAATATAGGTTCTTTATAGAAAGGCTTCTTGATGGCTTCTTCATGAAAATTAATATCAATGGCTTCGATTAATTCAGAAGAATTCAATTCTTTTGGATCACTTTCAGAATCTAAAGATATAGAGCAAGAGGATAGTGTTTTATCTTTGAAATGAAAAAGATCATTAGGAATAGAATCAAAGAAATAATTTGCAATGGCTATCAAAGGTTGATTTAAATCTCCTGCTTTTATTGTCTTTTTTGAATGCCTTAACTTCAATTCTTTTCCTCCAACTGCATCAAAGTATGCCGTGTCCAAGATACCTTTTTCAATGTAACTTTTGAATTGGGGGTGCTTGTCAAAGAATGCTATATTGTCCTCAGCGATATCACTTAAAATATATTTAAAAGGTGGAAGATTTAAGCCTTCTTGGCTCGTCAATTCTTCAAGATATTTAAGAATAAGAAAACCCAAACGACCATGTCCGGCACCAAGTTCTACGATATACACTGTTTCATCGGTTTGGCCTTTATACGCCAAGTCTTTTAAAAAACCAAAGATCAATTCAGAATAGGTTTTACCAACAACAGCATTACTGGTCAGGTGATGAGGTACGCCACCACCATCTTTGCTCCAGGCATCAATCCCTTCTTCTTGATAATAATTACGGTTAAGTTGCCAGATTAGGCTTTCCGAAAATAATTTTTGTGATTCTACTTGAAAAGGTTTGTTTTGCATGGTAAAAAGTTTTAGAGATTATTCCCCAGATACATTTTGTATTCAGAGAAATACACCTTAAACTCGGCGAGCTTGCCCTATGATTCCATAAGCAAAAACAAACAAAGCATGAAATGTATATCCAAAATAAAACGAGTTGAAACTTATTCTGACCCGCTTTGTTTTAGAATTATATCTATAAATAACCAAATCTTTTTAAGCTATCTTTATTATAGATAATGGCCAAAGGTAATTAAATTACGATACATTTTTTGTTGGCTTGATTAAATAATGATGTTTCGCCCTCTAGTGAAATGAGTATAGAAACTTAAAAGATAGTTTAGATTTATGGAATAGTGAAAGATTAATTTTTAAATAAAAAGATATGCAACAGATAAATTGGTTTGAACGCAAGTTTGATTTTGATTTCCAACAAAATATTTTTCCTGCTATAATCGAACGATTAGAAGGGACTCCAATTAGGTTGAAATATAAAATAAAAAGTATCCCTGAATCAATCCAAGCAATTTCGCATGAAGAGACTTGGTCAATAAAAGAGAACATTGGTCACCTTACTGATTTAGAAGATTTATGGCAAGGAAGATTGGAAGATATTCTTTCAAAACAAAAATATTTGCGAGCTTGGGATTTAGAAAATAAAAAAACTAAAACAGCTGATCATAATAATGTGGACATTATAAAATTAGTGGATGATTTTAAGAAAGTTAGAGGCGAAACGGTTTCTATGCTAAGAAAAGTAGATGACCTCCAAATTTATCAATCGGCTTTGCATCCGCGATTAGAAAAACCAATGAGACTGATGGATCTTTTTCTTTTTGTAGCGGAACATGATGATCATCACCTGGCAAGAATTACTGAATTATGCGAGATTTTAAAATAAGTATTTAATGAAGATCACTTTAGAAAATATCAAATTCAGAACGGAATTTCAAAACGGAGATATCGGTTACATCACTTGGATGCATGGAGATAATTATGATTTTGGATTGTCATTCGAAATCTATGTTGCTCAGACTTTATCTGACTTTTATAAAAACATGGATCACTCTAAAGAACGAGTTTGGATCGCCGAACACAATGAAAAAATTATCGGAACCATTGCGCTTAAAAACACAGATGGTCAGGCTCAATTACGTTACTTTTTAATCGATGATGAATATCGAGGGATTGGATTAGGGAATAAAATGATGACCTTGTTTTTGGATTTTATGAAAGCTAAGGGTTACCGTTCTTCTTTCCTCTTAACTGAAGAGCAACTAAAAACGGCAACCCATCTTTATGAAAAATTTGGATATAGATTTGTCGCAGCAAACGAAACAGATTTTGGTTTGGTAGAGCGACGATATGAATTACATTTAAAAGATTAATCCTTTATCATATGCACATCCATCTGCGGGAATGGAATTCCAATATTTGCCGCATCCAATTCTTTCTTCACTTGCTCATGCATGTAAAAATAAACATCCCAATAATGCTCACTTTTGGCCCATGGACGGACTGCAAAATTTACAGAACTATCAGCCAATTCTGAAACAAAGACATCGACCTCTTTATCTTGAAGAATTTGAGGACAAGTCTTAGCCACCTTTGCGAATATTTTTTTCGCCTCATCAATATCATCTGTATACCCAATTCCGTAAGTCATATCAACTCTGATTTCACCTTGACCTGAAATATTGGTAATTACACCACTGGTTACTACACCATTTGGAATAATAATCTTTTTGTTGTCAGGCGTAATCAAAACAGTATTAAAAACTTGAATTTCTTTAACGACGCCGGTCTGACCACCAATCTCCACTAAATCTCCTACTAGATAAGGTTTGAAAATAAGGATCATCACACCACTGGCAAAATGTCCAAGACTTCCTTGTAAAGCCATTCCAATTGCGAATGCCATTGCACCAAATATAGCAACGAAGGAAGTAGTCTCTACTCCAAAAATGCCAGCAACACTTATTAGCAATAAAATTTTTAAACCAACATTGATTAAGGAAGTTAAAAATGGGCGAATCGTATCGTCGATGCCTCTTTTTTGCATAGCTTTTTTGATCAGTTTAGTGACCCAGCCGATAATCCAGAGACCAATGATTAAGGTTAATAATGCTCCTGCGATTTTAGGAATGTATGAAGTAAGCGTATCACCGAGCGTTTCGAGATTGAAGAGTTTATCCATTGTTGTTTTTTAATTGTTTGAAGAAAGTAACAAGAATAGGCATTAAACTCTAGTTTTCAAAATGAGATGTTTTAATTAAAGATAATTTGATATTAAAAGACAAAAGGAATGAGTGATAAAAAGGGGAGTCGTTTGTTATAAAGCGGTTGTTTGTTACTGATCATTGGTACGAAAACGCCCAATGATCAGTGGCTAATGAACGTTATTAAACATGCTGATCAATCAAAATCGCATTTCCGTCGGGATCTAAAAGAACAAAACTTGCAGGTCCAGTCG